>CAZFXX010000037.1:0-16673 GCA_964522985.1 uncultured Desulfobacteraceae bacterium | reverse complement strand
AGGGGTATGACTTGGAAAAAGTAACGATCCGAGTATCATCTGAGTTGGGAATTGGTACTGAGCAGGTGTGGAGGGCCGGCAAATACCCGAGCACAGTCAAGGCACGAAGTTTGTTGTGCTATTGGGCAGTGAGAAGGCTGGGTTTCAGTACCACAGAATTATCTAAAAAACTTGACGTCTCGTAGCCATCTGTAAGCATTTCGGTAAAGCGTGGTAAGAAGATCGCCAAAGCTAAGCAACTCAAACTTATAAAAAAAATAGAAAATTATATTTCTATGGGCCCCAAGTTTCTACGCCTCTGCATGAGGAGACAGTCTCACAAAAAGATGCGGATAAATGGATTGACGGCTTGCCCGAAAAAGCAGTGACGGGCATATTGAAACAGCTTCTGGACGGTCAAGGTCATCAGGCAGAGCGAACGCTAAAGAACCAGTTTACAGCATGGCAACGCAGCCTTAGAGACACCGGGACCGAAGCGCCACGGCGCACGGTGGGAGAACTGCGGAAGAATACCGAAGCCGCTCAAAAAATCCGGATGGAAAAACAAAACGTGACCGGAAGCAACGCGAGATCAGTTGCCGCAAGGAGCGCGAGGCGTATCTGAAAAAGCTGTCCAGAAAATTTCCCAAGGCGTGGAAGGCGATCCGGCAAACCGTCGAAAGGGGATCGGGCCTGGCCTATGGCGAGGCCGGCTGCGCCCTTGTCAACCTGTATGAAGCCTATGCACTTCGCGCGAGCCGGAAGCGCTTTCAACAGGAGTTGAAAAAATTCATGGCAGACCACATGCGGCGCAAGGCCCTGATTCAACGCCTGGTGAAAGCCGGTATCTGGAAGGATAAATGACACAGAGCCGAATCCGGAAATAACCGATGCCAAGGTCAACAATAAAAATGGATAAGGCCGAATGAGTGTGCCGTACTTTAGGCATCCACTCGCCATCTATCATAGCGT
The DNA here is from genome assembly GCA_964522985.1 of uncultured Desulfobacteraceae bacterium. GTDB lineage: Bacteria > Desulfobacterota > Desulfobacteria > Desulfobacterales > 4572-123 > 4572-123. The sequence continues at coordinate 15,722 of CAZFXX010000037.1, read as the reverse complement.
CATCTCTTTTCCAATTTAAAAACAGTGTTGTGACCCGGCATAGTTGATGAATGCATTGTTGACAGGCAATACTTGTTGACAAATTATGCCTAACAATATAGATATGTTAGGCAATATGTGCAATAAATATTGTGAGTTATTTTAAAAACCAATACAGGGGAAATATGAATACTGCGGGCCGTTTCAACATTTAAAAACGGCCACCTTTTTTACGAGCCCTGAGACCTGTTGTGTTAAAGCACATCTGTTCTTCATAACAATCTTAAAATAAAAACAATATGCGAATTTATGGGCTAAAGACCAGAATAATTATCAACATTGGCATCATTACCTTGCTGGCCGCCTTATTAACCGATGTTGTGCTGATTAGCATGGTCAGGCGGGACTTGATAAAAGTCAAAATCGACCATGGCAACTTTATTCTTGAACTGATCAAGAAAAAAGTTGAAAATACGGAAAATAATTTAAAAAGTGCGTATCCTGCGGCAATTTCCGAAGTCGAAAATATAATAGCGATAAACGGAATAAAATACGCCGTTATACTGGCTATGGATAATGGAAAACAACGTTATGGGGGTAATGTAGATCATTCCAATATAAAAAGATTGGAAAGATATGCTGAAAAAACAAGAGAATCAGGGAAAAAACAAATTGATTTTAAAGGCAACATATTTGGAATTTTTCGAAAACAAAACCAGCATGTAATTCTATCAACGCCTTTAAAAAATAATGGTGTCATAACAGGCGCCGCCGCCATCCTGGTTCCGGTTGAGGGGATATACCGCCAGATAAGGTCTTCCCAAAAAATTTTATGGATATACATCATCCTGAATACGGGGATATTGAGTCTTATCGGGTTTTATCGAATTTATCACATCCAGATAAAACCGATCCAGAGACTGGTCAAGATTGCCCAGGATTACCGGGAAGACGATGAGATCTATTTTTCAGTAAGAAAAGGCGATGATAAACTGCATCAACTGTCAACCGCCCTGAACTCGATGCTGAAAAAAAATGCCGAGGGCAGGGAAAAGCTTCATATGACAGTTCGGTCCCTTGAGAAAGCAAAACTCGAGTTGGAGTCGGCCCAGACAGACATCATAAGAGCGGAAAAACTGGCTTCAGTAGGCAGGTTGTCTTCTGGGATCGCACATGAAATCGGGAATCCTGTCGGCATCGTCATTGGTTACCTCGAACTTTTAAAAGAAAAAGGCATCAGCCGGGACCAAAGAAAGGATTATATCCTGCGTGCTGAAACTGAAGTAAACAGGATCAATACGATCATCAAACAATTGCTCGATATCTCCAGAACATCGAAAGCTGAAATCAAATCCATTTCGGTGCATGAGGTCATTAATGACATTTACGCGGTTCTTAAAGTGCAGCCCCTGATGCTCGATATACAAATTGAAAAATCACTCAAAGCTGAAAAAAATATTATAGAATCGGATGCTAACAGGCTGAGACAGGTTTTTTTAAATCTCGCGATTAACGCGGCCGATGCGATCTCCTCAAAGGGGGACAATCATGCCGGAAAATTGAAAATAGCCAGCAAGGTTGTATATGACGATACGATTGAAATGTTAAAAATATCATTCATCGACAATGGCCCCGGCATTCCAAATGATAAAATCAACGATATCTTCGATCCGTTCTATACAACCAAAGAACCCGGGAAAGGGACCGGGCTCGGGCTTTATGTCAGTTTTATGATTGTTGAATCTCTGGGCGGGCATATCAAGGTTTCAAGTGAACCCGGCAAAGAAACCGAAATCAGTATCTATCTGCCGTTTAAGGGTAAAGCGGCGGGGACTGCAATTGCCGGGTAAATATGGAATGGGAAACAACATTATGGTTACGGAATCTGTTCCAAAACGACTTTTGATCATCGATGATGAAGAGAACATGCGCCACATGCTGTGTGCCCTGCTGCATAAATTCGCGTATCGGATCGATACGGCATCCGATGGATCACAGGGGCTGACGCTTTTCGAAAAGGAACCCTATGATTTTGTTCTCTGTGATATAAAAATGCCTGAAATGGACGGTATGGAATTTTTAAGATCCGTGGGCAGAGAAAAACTGTCTGCTGCAACTGTTATCATGATGTCGGCCTACGGCAGTATTGATATGGCAATAGACGCTATAAAACTGGGCGCTTATGATTATATTTCAAAACCGTTCAAACCCGATGAAGTGTATCTTGCTTTAAAAAAGGCTGAAGAACGGGAAGTTCTTAAAAAAGAAAATCTGCAGCTTAAAAACCGGATCCAAAAGATTAAGGGGAATTATTCATTCGGCGGCATGGTAGGTCAAAGCAGACCCATGCAAAATGTTTATAAAATTGCCGCTAAAGCGGCCGGTTACCGGACAACGGTGCTGATCACAGGAGAAAGCGGAACCGGCAAAGAACTGGTTGCCCGGGGGATTCACCAGCATGGGGAGCGTTCAAAAAAACCGATGGTAGCGATAAATTGCGGCGGAATTCCGGAAAATTTGATGGAAAGCGAGCTGTTCGGTTATAAAAAGGGCGCTTTTACAGGGGCCGATCATAATAAAAAAGGGCTGTTTGAAGAGGCCGAGAAAGGAACCCTTTTTTTAGATGAAATCGGTGAATTACCGCTGTCGCTGCAGGTAAAGCTCCTTCGGGTGCTGCAGGAAAAAAAAGTAAGGCCGATCGGAGGTTTAAAAGAACACAAAATTGATGTACGGGTTATTGCGGCAACAGCTAAAAATCTCGAAGATGAGGTGATTAAAGGCCATTTCCGCGAAGACCTGTTTTACAGAATTAATGTACTGAGAATCCGGATTCCACCGCTGCGCGACTGCGTCGAGGATATTCCTGCGCTAACCCGGCACTTTATCGATCTGTCCAACGTGAGATATGATCGTCAGATCAAGGGCATGTCTCAAGAGGCGCTCTCATGGCTGCTCAAGTACCAATGGCCGGGCAATGTCAGGGAATTGGAAAACCTGATTGAAAGGGCGGTGGTGCTGGCGGAGCAAGGCATTCTTGGAAAGAATGATTTTCAATTCAAAGGGATGAAAGATTGCCGTGGCGATGGAATCGAGAACCGTATCAAGGGATACTCATTGAAAACAGCCCGGAAAATCATGGAAAAAGGGATGATCACAAAGGCATTAAAGGCCACCGGGGGGAATCGAACCCGGGCTGCCCGTATGCTGGAGATCAGCCATCCATCATTATTGAGCAAAATAAAGGCTTATAATATCAGGCTATAGAACTTTTTACGCGTCCATCATGATTCAATCACGCAACTTTTTCCATTATTTTTAACGCGTGGTTTTGAGAAGTTATCATCAGATCCGTAAAGGAGTGAGGCCTATGAAAAACACGGGTACCATTGAAACCATTTTAAAACGAATCTATGGTGATAAAAAGGGGCAAAGGGCGCTTGAAAAAATTCTGGCACGAATGGAAAAGACAATCGTCAAAAAATCAAAAAAAAAATATTCTTTTGACCAAGAAGATGCTGTCCTGATAACATACGGGGACACTTTGCAAAGGCAGGGCAAAGCACCCTTGAAGGTGTTCAACGAATTTGCCGCCGAATATCTGGAAGGTGTATTTTCAGCGATCCATTTTTTACCGTTTTTTCCCTATTCATCGGACGACGGATTTTCAGTGACAGACTTCTTTTCAGTTGATCCGCGACTTGGAAAATGGAAAGACATCAGACAGACCGGGTTACACTTCAAACTCATGTTTGACTATGTATTGAATCACGTGTCCGCCCACAGCAGTTGGTTTAAAAATTATCTATCGGGAAAACAGAGCTATGAAAAAATAGCCATCGAAACCGACCCTTCAACCGATTTAACCGGGGTAACCCGACCCAGATCGCTTCCCCTGCTCACCGAAGTTAAAAAAAATGATGGTTCCGTGGCCCATGTGTGGACCACCTTTTCAGCCGATCAGATTGATCTCAATTATAAAAGCATTGACGTGCTTGAAAAAATGGTTGACGTGCTTTTATTTTATATTGAGCAGGGCGTGGATATCCTACGCCTCGATGCCATTGCCTATCTGTGGAAACGGATCGGGACCACCTGTATTCATCTGGATCAAACCCATGATATGGTTAAACTATTCCGCAGTATACTGGATATCGTGGCCATGGATGTTATAATCATCACAGAAACCAATGTGCCGCACAAGGAGAACATAAGTTACCTTGGCGATGGGCAAAATGAGGCACAGATGGTTTATAATTTTACCCTGCCCCCCCTGCTTTTGCACAGTTTTATATCGGAAAATACGGTTTTGCTGTCTCAATGGGTCAAAGAACTGTATCTGTCTTCGCCGGATAATACGTTTTTTAATTTTACGGCGTCCCATGACGGCATCGGGGTTCGACCCCTGGAAGGCATACTCTCCGCCGAAGAGATAGAGGGGATTATCAGGGTTGTAAAAAAAAACAACGGCACTGTCTCATATAAGCAGAACGCAGATGGCTCACAAAGCCCTTATGAACTGAACATTACTTACATAGATGCGCTCGGGAGCAGGGTATCTGGACAAGACAGGCACCTTGCACACCGGTTTCTGGCTTCACAGGCGATCCAATATGTGCTGCCGGGCGTACCTGCAACCTATATTCACAGTTTGCTCGGATCGCGCAACTGGAAAAAGGGCGTTTGTATGACCGGGAGGGCCCGAACCATCAATCGGGAAAAACTGCAAATCGACGATGTTATAAAACAGCTTGACGATCCTGCAACATTTAGATCTGAAATTTTTCATGCCTATCGCCGGATAATTCGGTTAAGAAAACAGCAGCCGGCCTTTCACCCGAACGCACAGTTTAAAATTTTAATAATTCATCCGAGGGTTTTTGCCATACGCAGACAATGCCCGGAGCAGACCATATTTGCTTTTACCAATGTTTCCGCCAGGCCTGTCAGCCTCTCGTTGTCAGGCCACCAGGTTTCCGGACAGGTTAGAGATCTTATATCCGGGAAAACATTTAATGCTGAATCTTTTGACCTGGGCCCTTACCAATTTGTATGGTTTCTGCCCATTTGATATGTGACGGCGATGCAAAGCAGTATCGGAACGTGGATAAAAAATAGTGAAATACGATATTTTTTCCGGATTCAAAACAGGGGCTTTACAAATTCATAATGTGATTTATTTTTAAAAGTTGTTCATATACTATTTGGAGAGTAGATAACGATGGATAAGCAAAAAGTTACATCTGAGCTGATGGAAGCATGTGAGCGTTTGCTGAAATGTGTCCCTCCTGAAGTCGCGGATGATGACCAGATAAAAGCCAACATTTTAATTTACCTTAAATTGGGCGGCGAAAGGCTGGCGCGCCAGTATCTTCAGATGATCCGAAAAGTATTTCCGGAGAAAATATTATTGATAAAAAAAAAGCCACCGGATGAATCTGGCGAAAATGCCGAGAATACTGACACCGATAAAGCTGCTGTTGATGATAAAGATGAAGATGATGATGATGATGATGATGATGTTGAGGATGTTGAGGAAGACGATAGCTTTGGCTGTTAATTGGAAATATAACCGGAGGGGTCCCTTTGGTCCACGGTTTTTATATGATACCCAATATATGTAGTTTAAAAACTTCCCGCCTGTTTGATCCCGCATTAGTCAGGTAGTGCCCATCCGGAAATAGGCGCTTTTATTCAAGATCAAGGCATGCACAAAAATAACCACAGACATATACCTGATATCCCGGGGATTATTTTGTTGCGTAAAGATGAGATTGGGTAAAAAAATCATTACTGGATGGACACCAGGTAAAAATCGTTATTTCAGCGGTTATATGGCCAAAATTGTTTTGTCGTCTATGGCCGTCAATGCCTTGGAAAGGACGAAGATACGTTTTAAGAATAAAAATCGGGATAAAGGCTTGCTTTTGCAGTTAAAAAAGGGGATTCAGGTGAAACTAATCGATATCTCCTGAAAATATTGAAAGCCGGCGAGCGGACTCGAACCGCTGGCCTGCTGATTACGAATCAGCTGCTCTGCCATCTGAGCTACGCCGGCACAACGGAACATATTCATACTGTGCAACTAAAGCAAAATCAAGAGAAAATATCACTTGAAACATTAATTGCTGAATTCCAAACCTCCGAACGTGGTCTTGACTGCACGGGATTAGGCTCAAGCAGTCGTGCTTACTGGGCAGCCCGTCTATTCAAAAGCATCAAATTACCTGTCTGTGCCGTACTGTCTTCAGCCGGCGAAGCCGAAATTTTTATTAACAATTTACGGTTTTTTTTAAAAAATGACAGTGACGCTGTTATTTATTACCCACCGTATAATATTTTACCGTTTAAATTTTTAGCCTATCATAATGAAACCGCTGCCAACCGAATCCGGGTGCTTTACCGCATACTTGCCGTTCAAAAACCACCTCTGATCGTTACAACCGTCGATGCGCTGCTTCAGAAAATCATCCCCAAACAGGTGCTTAATAGTTACGCGGAGCTTATTATATCAGGGGAAGAGCTTGATCGGGACTGCCTGATCGAAAAACTGAATGCCGGCGGTTATGTCCGGTCGGCCATTGTTGAGGAACCGGGTGACTATTCCGTCAGAGGGGGAATTATAGATCTTTTTTCACCGCTTTATGCCGACCCCCTGAGAATTGATCTGTTCGGAGACGCAGTGGAATCCATCAGATTATTTTCGGCTCTCAACCAGCGGACCACAAAGGAAATTCGTGAAGCGGTGGTTCTGCCGGCAAGGGAAATAATTCTACCCAAAGCTGAGCTTGAACAAATCATCAGCCGGATCAGAAAACGGGCTGCCGGCCTTCCCATACCGGTAACCAGGGTAAGAGAGCTGGTTGACAGGATCAAGCATGAGGGGATTTTTCCGGGAATTGAAAGCATGATGAGCATGATTTACCCGGAGCTGAGCACCTTTTTTGATTATGTTCCCCACAGGACCGTTTACATGGTGATCGAACCGGGGCAGATTGAAAAAGCAGCCCGGGATATACTGGATCAGACAGAAGAAAACTATCTGGCTTCATCCCGGGCCGGCAATTTTTGTGTCACACCCGGGGATCTATATCTGGAATGGGCCGAACTGAAAAAACGGCTGTCCAGAGGAAAGATGGCAATGGCCCGTATGCTGCAGGTTAAAGGCCATACAGAAGCCTTGGGCAAACACCTGCAGCACTGTGCGGTAAATCTTGAAAGCAGCCCTGGGGATAGCGTACAGCCAAAGGCTGGGACAAGCCACGGAGAACTGTTTGCGCCTCTGGTAAACTGGATCAACGATCAAAAAGATACCCGACGTAATGTTATTCTGGTCTGCGAAACACAATCCCAGGCAAAAAGGCTGAAAGCGCTTTTAAAACCCTACGGAATCGATCCCGAAATTTTTGACCATTTTCCGGATACCAGCCACGCCATGGGAATAATTTCTATCTGCATCGGCCAGGTTTCCAAAGGCTTTATCTGGGTCGATGAAGCCCTGGCACTGATTACCGAAAAAGAGATATTCGGCACCGCCGGAACTCGAAAAAGGCCATATAGGCCTAAGGCCCCGGCACGGTTTCTGGGAGTGGAAGATCTGAAAAAAGATGATCTTGTGGTCCATGCAGATCATGGAATCGGCTGCTACCAGGGCCTGGTTAAACTGAAACTGGACCGAGCCACCAGTGATTTTTTGCAAATTTGCTATCTGAATGATGACAAGCTGTATCTGCCGGTGGACAGGATGGGCATGATTCAGAAATATATGGGTATGGACGGAATCATACCGTTGCTGGATAAAATGGGTGGAAAATCCTGGGACCGAATCAAGGCAAAGGTAAAAAAATCGGTAGAAAAAATTGCCGGTGATTTGCTCAAACTCTATGCTGCAAGGAAGGTGAAAAAAGGCCATGCCTACAGGGTTGATGAAGAGATTTTTCGTAATTTTGAAATTGGTTTTGCCTATGAGGAAACCGCCGATCAGATCAAGGCTATTGAAGATGTGCTGTATGATATGTCCCAACCCACGCCCATGGACCGTCTGGTGTGTGGAGATGTGGGCTATGGGAAAACAGAAGTGGCCCTTCGGGCCGCCTTCTGGGCGGTTCATGAGGGAAAACAGGTAGCTGTTCTAGTGCCCACAACGGTGCTGGCAGAGCAACATTTTTCGACCTTTACCGATCGTTTCAGACAATTTCCCATCAATATTGCCTGCCTGAGCAGGTTCAAATCTATAAAAGAAGTACGCCAGACCATCAGTGAACTGAAAAACGGCAAACTGGATATTGTGATCGGGACTCACCGGCTTTTATCACGGGATGTCAGATTTAAGGATATCGGGCTGGTCATACTTGACGAGGAACAGCGCTTCGGTGTGAAACATAAAGAAAAGTTGAAAAAAATCAAAGATACTGTGGATGTTCTGGCCCTGACGGCCACCCCCATACCCAGGACGCTGCACATGTCTCTGATGGGCGTAAGGGATATCAGCATTATTTCGACCCCTCCTGAACATCGTCATGCAATTGTTACCTATATTTCAGAATTTGAAGACCTGATTGCCGGCGAAGCAATTCGCAATGAGCTAAAAAGAGGCGGACAGATTTTTTTTGTCCATAATAATATCCACAGTATTGAACGGATGGCTGGCCATTTGCAGAAAATAGTGCCCGAGGTCCGTCTTGATGTGGCCCACGGCCGCCTGAATGAGGACAAACTGGAAAAAGTAATGCTGCGGTTCATGAACAAGGAGATTGATCTGCTGGTCACAACGGCGATTATTGAGTCGGGCCTTGATATTTCTTCGGCCAACACCATCTTAATCAATCGGGCCGATCGTTTCGGGTTGGCTCAAATATATCAGTTGCGGGGACGGGTGGGACGTTCGGATGAGCAGGCATATGCCTACCTTTTTATCCCGGATGAAAGTACCCTGGGCAAAAACGCCCGGAAACGATTGAAGGTACTGATGGAGCACAGTGACCTGGGATCCGGGTTTCAAATTGCCATGAATGACTTGAAGATAAGGGGCGGCGGGACGATTCTGGGGGAATCCCAGTCTGGTCAGATTGCAGCGGTGGGCTATGATATGTTTTTGAAGCTCATGGAAAACACGATGTCCGAACTGAAGGGTGAGCCGGTCTGTGAAGATCTGGAGCCGGAGATTAACCTGCCCATGTCAGCTTTTCTGGCGGAATCGTATATCAGCGATATTGACCAGCGATTGGCTGCCTATCGACGCCTGGCCGGAATGATGTCCTTAAAGGAAATCTCGGACTTTAAAGCCGAACTGATTGACCGTTACGGCGCACTGCCCAGAGAAGCCGCCAATCTTCTTTTAAAAATCATGCTGAAGGTATTGTCCGTCAAAGCGGGTGTGAAAAGGCTCGATTTGGTAAATCAGCAACTGCTGCTTATTTTTTCAGAAATTCATCAAAAAAATCCGCTTGGAATTGTTAATATGGTTATGGCCCGTAAAAAAAGTTTTGCGTTGACGCCAAAAAATATATTTAAAGCCGTATTAACGCCTGACAGCCCCGGCCGGCTTTTATTTCAAACCAAAAATATCTTGCAAGAAATTGCCCAACATGTTAATAATTAATGTTTTATGGTTATCGTACTGAACTTGTAAAATCCTATGATCCAAGAGAGATATTCTAATTGTCTGGTATTAAAATTCACGGATTGAAAGATTTAATTCTGGTTATTCTTATCGGTTTTGGCCTGACGAGTTGCACTGATTCAGGTGCCGGCGACAGGGCTGAAATTTTAATCCAGGTCGGTAAAAGCGTTGTGACCGCAGACGAATTCAATCAGGCCTTTGATATGGCCGGATACGACAACCCGGACGGGACCGAACCCGATTCGAATCAATTTTCAGCGGCACGGCTGCATATGCTGAACCAGCTTACTGAAGAATTGATTATAGTTGAAAGAGCCAGGGAACTTAATATCACGATCTCAGATCCGGAGCTTGAGGCTGAAGTTCTCAATACCAGAAAGGCTTACCCGGATAATACTTTTGATAAGACCCTGCTGGAAAATGCGATCTTTTTTCAAGCCTGGCAAGAAAGATTGCGATGGCACATGCTCATGAAAAAAGTAATTGCAAAAGAGCTGGAGGAACAGGTCTTGATAACCCCCGATGATATCAGAGATTATTATAGTAACCATCCAACGGATGGCAATGAAAGGGCAGTGCCGGAAAAAGGGGCAGGCAGCATAGATCTTGCGACGGTTTTGGAATTAAGGCATGCTAAGGCGATACAGGCTTATCAGCCATGGATTAAAGCGTTGTATAAAAAATATCAAATCAAGATTAATCATTCTCTATGGGACAAAATTACCGGTTTGCCGGTTGGGGAAAAAACGGCGGAAACGGTTTCCCATGGATGACCGGTTCCGGAAAAAATTATACCTGACTGAGATTTTTTTAAATCATCACTTTCAATAAGCTGAAATATAAAATATGATCATAAAATTTATTAAAGAAAAAAATAAACGCTTGGCAGCTATCACGTTTTTTTGTCTGTTATTACTATTGTCGCCTAGGATCTCTGTGTCCGCAAAAGTCGTGGACCGTATTTCGGCGGTGGTCAATGACGATATTATACTTCTGTCTGAACTGAACTATTCTTTCAAGCCTTACCTTGAGAAAATTAAAGCCTATGGATATGCGCTTGATAAAGAACAGGAGATGATTTTCAAAGCTCGCGAAAGTATCCTCAAACAATTGATCGATCAAAAACTGATCAATCAGGAAATTAAAAACTCGCATGTTGCTGTCGGTGAGAAGGAGATTAATCAGGCCATTGAACGGATCAAAAAAGCAAATTTTTATACTGCCGAAGATTTAAATAAGGCTCTGGAAAATGATGGCAAGACCATTGAAGAGCTGCGCCGGAATATCAAGGAACAGATATTAAGAAAGAGGCTGATTAATTTCGAAGTTCAATCGAAAATCGTTATCACCCGGGATGATGTCAAAACTTTTTATGAGAGCCATAAAGAGAACTACATCGGAACCAGGAAGGTTTATTTGAAAAACATACTCATGCAGGTTCCAACAGGCGCCGGCGAGGCTGAAAAACTGGCCGTTTATGCTCAAATGGAAGCGGTATATAAAAGGATTGAAAATGGAGAACGTTTTGAAGATTTATCCATGGCCTTTTCTCATGCCCCGCAGGCTTCTAAAGGTGGTGACTTGGGATTTTTCAACATTGACGCACTCGCGCCGAAACTTCAAAAAGCCATCGACGGATTATCGGCCGGTAAAATGACCCAGATTCTCGACACTGACCAGGGCTATCAGATATTTTTAGTACAGAAAACTGCCAGAGTGGGGGCCAAATCCATGGGAGATGCGTCTCCCGAGATCGAGCAGAAACTGTTTACTGAAATCGTCGATAATAAATTTAAGGCATGGCTGGAAAACCTTCGCAAACGGTCGCATATCAAAATCATCAGATAATGATCATCGATTGGAGACCGTAAAATAAGTACTCCGATTTTATTTATTTTCGGTGTTTTTTTCGGAATACTTATCTGTTGTTGCAGTTTTTCGAATGCGGATGATGTGCAGGTAAAAGGCTATGGGCTTTGAACACGATGAATTGTCCTTTGGTAGTTACATAAAGACGAGGCGACTGGAAAAGGCTATCCGTCTGGAGGCTATTTCTCGAAAAACGCACATCACGGTTGAAATGCTTCTTTTACTCGAAAGAGAAGCATATGCCAGTTTGCCGGCACAGGTATATGTCAAGGGGTTTATCCGTGAATATGCCAGCGTTATTGGAATAGATGCAAAAGATGCGGTAAACCGATATCTGATGGGTTACCAGGCTTACCGTAGAACGGCGTCAGCAAAAGATAGAAGGTTTCGATTGGTGGGCGTGGCCGGGTCCCGGATTATGATTGCCCTTGTTGTACTGGTATCTGCAATCGCGGTATCTATCGGGGGCGTTATTTTTCTATCGGATAAATCTTTCCAGCCCTCAAAACATTATGACACGGGATCACCAGAAAATAATGCCGGTAACACAACCACATCCGCCGGTGGTGCGGTCCCGCAACAGACGGATAGCGATAAGACGGCAACACCCCTGACACTGGATATAACGGTATCTGAGAAAACATGGCTGAAAGTTATTGTCGATAATCAAACGCCTGATGTGTATCATCTAGTACCCCAGGACAGGCTGGTACTTCAGGCGGTATCCGGTTTTAATCTGTTGATCGGCAGTGCGGCGGGTGTAAAGTTGCTGCTTGATGGCAAACCGGTGAAAATTTTGGGAAAAAGCGGGCAAACGGTCACTGTTCAGTTGCCCTGATGCCCGCAGATTATTTTACGCATTTTTCGGGACCTTGCATCAAGCGATGAATTTTTATCTTCCATACCGACAAATAATGGACAATTATCATGGAAAGTGATCGCAATCGAATACTGACCGAAAGCATCAAAAGGCTGTTGCGGCGCAATGCGGTTTCCCATCTGCTTAAGATCGTAAATAAAACGCATGCTGCTGATCTATCGCGTGTATTTCACTATTTGTCGACTCGCGAGCAGCTCAAACTTTTTGACCTGATTAAGGATATCGAGCAAAAAGGGGTTCTTTTCAGCGAGCTTGATGAGGGTATTTTTCTTAATCTGATTGAGGGCATTGATTTGGATGAGATCGTCAACATCCTCGAATATATGCCCAACGATGATGTTACCGATCTGATTTCCCGTCTACCGGAGGAGACCGCCGATAGTATCCTCGACAAAATGAAAAAAGAGGATTCGGACGAAGTCGAGGGACTGCTCCGTTATGGAGATGATACTGCCGGCGGCATCATGGTGCCCGATTTTATTGCCCTGCGGGAAGACACAACTGCAAGGGAGGCTATCGAATCGCTTCAAAAAGAGCACCTTGATGTGGAGATGCCGTTTTATCTTTATGCTGTTGATGAACATAACAGACTGGTGGGCGTCAGTTCTCTGCGCCAGCTTGTGGTTGTCCCTCCTGAAACACCACTTAAAGAATTTATGACCACGGATGTTTTTTCCGTCCTGACGGATATGGACCAGGAGGAAGTGGCCAAACTGGTGGCCCGCTACGACATTCTGGCCGTTCCGGTGGTCGATGAGAACAATCAACTGGTGGGGATCGTAACGGTGGACGATGTTATCGATATTTTCAGACAGGAGGCCACCGAAGATATCCTGAAAATGGCCGGTGTGGGTGAAGAGTTTGTCGAAACACAGACGGTATTGAAAAGCACACGAATCCGTCTGCCATGGCTTTTTGCCAGTTGTATCGGCGGTATTGTTGCTTTTTTTATTATCGGACGGTTTGAGGAAAGCCTTAGCCGGCTCACCTACCTGGCGGCATTTATTCCTGTAATTATGGGGATGGGGGGCAACATCGGCACACAGTCCTCCACAATTGTCATCAGGGGACTTGCCACGGGGCGGCTGAATGTCGGAGACATCTGGCGGGTCGTCTCCAAGGAGATTACCGTCGGGCTTATTTTAGGATTTGTATATGCCGTTCTGATCGGAGCGGTCGCCCAGATGAAATATACTCAGCTAGCCCTGGCTACGGCTGTGGGCCTAGCGGTTATCTGCTCAATGACCATTGCCGCGCTGGTAGGTTCTCTGGTACCCATGCTTTTTGCCAGACTGAACATCGACCCGGCGGTTGCCGCAGGTCCTTTTGTAACAACCACAATTGATATCATCAGCGTATTTTTCTATTTTAAAATTGCGACCGTCCTTCTTGGAATGTAATTCATGCCCTGTTTTTCCACGCCCGCCATCATGCTGCACCGAATGGATTTGGGTGATTATGATATTCTGGTAACTTTTTTTACGGCTGACCGGGGTAAAATTTCGGCTGTTGCCAAATATGCAAAAAAAAGTGTTAAGCGGTTTGCCGGTATGCTGGAGCTTTTTTCTGTTTTGCAGGTTGTGTGTCATTCAGGCCGGGGCAAAGGGTTGCCTGTTCTGCAGGAAGCCGCTTTAATTCAGCCCTTTTATAAAATACGGTATGATATACAGAAAACAGCCTATGCCAGTTACTGGTCCGAATTGATCAATAACTGGATGGAGGAGAGGCAGGAGAACCACGACCTGTTTTTGTTGTTCCAGCATGTTCTCGGAGAGCTGGACAGAGCCATTATCGGTAATTCGGAACTGAGTATTTTGTTTCAAATTCGCTTTATGGAACTATCCGGTTTTGCGCCGAATCTGTCTCATTGCAGCGTTTGCCGGATTGCGACTGACAAGACGCCTGATGATAAAATAGCGTTTGATCTTGTGAAAGGCGGCCTTGTGTGTAAAAAATGTGCAAACAGATCCACCCGGTACATATGGCTTTCAAAGGGCACCGTCAAACAAATGTTGTGGTTCCAGAGCGGCGATTTGAAAAAAGCCGCCAGAATCCGATTCACCGACCAGGCAATAAGGGAGGGGCTGAAATTACTGGAAGCGTTTGTTCCTTATCACCTGGGCAGGGTGCCGAAAAGCCTTAAGGTTCTGCGGCAGATACGTCCGGATTTTACCTGAGTCTTTTGAGTCATATAATTTCCCCATAAAAAATTCGTTTCTCTATGCCTTCGGGTTCCCATGGCCGATAAAAATTGAAAAAACAGCAGCAGAATTGCTGAGGGCACAAAAAATATTTTTATTAAAAATAATTATGTCAAAAACACTGCAACATATTCTTGAACAGCAAACAGTTGAAGCTTCGGCCCCCTGCCGAATCGATATGGCCGGGACCCTGGATCTTGCCACTTTTTTTTACCCTTTGCAGCATCTTGATCCATGTACCGTCAATATAGCCATTGATTTAAGAACCCGTGTCCGCCTTTTTCCTTATCGGCAAGGGTGGATAAAAGTCTCTTCAAAAGGATTTGAAAGTGCCGAGTTTTTATCCGGGAAGGCACCGTTTGCCCATCCCATGGGACTGATCTTTGCCATAGCGTATTTTTTCAGGGCTGAAGGCATTCATATCATGATCGATTCAACATCGCCTCCGCGCGGTGCGCTTGGGGGGTCTTCTTCAGCCGGTGTCGCTTTGATCGCGGCATTTTTAAAACTCGCTGAACCGGAAAAAAAATTAACAATTCCCCGCAGGCGGATCGCCCTGCTGGCCCATGCCCTGGAGCAGAGTGTGGCAGTTGTGCCCTGCGGAATACAGGATCAATTGGCAGCGGCTTACGGTGGTGTCCATGTATGGCACTGGCAGGTGATTGATCAAGAGCCATGTTTTGCCCGAAAGCCCCTTGTCGAGAAAAAGAATTACGGTGATCTGGAAAACAGACTGCTGCTGGCGTATTGCGGTGTTCCGCATGAATCGTCTGATATTAACGGCCAGTGGGTCAGACAGTTTCTTGCAGGGCAACACCGGGATGCATGGCTTGAAATTTGTAATTGTGCCCAAAATTTTGCCGCGGCCCTGGCAGGCCATGACCTGGTGTCTGCCTGCACGGCAATGAATCGGGAGGTCGAGATACGGCGTCAACTCACACCGGAGGTACTGGATATAGTGGGGGAAAAACTGGTTAAGACCGCTGTTGATAGCAGATGCGGTGCACGGTTTACCGGAGCCGGCGGCGGCGGCTGCATCTGGGCATTGGGGGATGCCGGTGACATCAAAAAACTTAAGAAAAAATGGAAAGCGGTGTTATCCTGCCGGGAAAAAGCCGGGCTTTTAGATGCCGCTATTGACGGCATCGGCGTGGCTATTAAGGAATAAAAATTT
>CAZFXX010000036.1:0-16741 GCA_964522985.1 uncultured Desulfobacteraceae bacterium | reverse complement strand
GTAAAATGAATTCATTAACAATGACTGTTAAAAAATGAACGATTTTCAAAAAATTCAGACCTCGTGATTATCGTAAAGGCTTATGCAACCTTTTAGCATTAATATTAGCAGATACAGAGCTTTATGGAGATAAATTGGACACTTGTTATTCGATTTTTACATATAATTGTCTGAAATTATTACAAGCAGCACAAGAGAATTAATAAAAATTCATTAAATTGCATCAGTAAGTGTCTTCAAAAAACATAGAAAATTAATCGAAAATCACGAGGTCTGAAATTAAAGATAAATTAAAAATATACACTATTTAAAATTAAAAATCAATCCAAATTGTACGGCAGCAGCAATTCTCATTATGAAACAAAATGGTTCTCAAATCCGTAGGCTGACTGTTTCTGGCAACGTGTTTTCAATAGGTTACGAGTCACCGGACTCGAATTAAAACCATAATGAGAATTGCTGGTACGGCAGGCCGAAAAGCATATCCATCTCTATCGTGCTTTTGCGTAGATGGATGCCGTCTGAGCAGGACGGTCATGGCCATTGTCCGCAGGTATTTGTGCCGTATCCTTTTAATTTTGCAGAATTCACGCGTCAGACCGTGAAGGCAGCAGCAGAACAAACGGCGTACCCAAAAGCCCGAGCACTGCGCAGACGGCCAGTGCGGCCTGCATTCCGATCTGATCCGACAGCCAGCCCGCCAAAACCGTTACCCCTGCCGTGATGGTAGCACTGATGCCCATATAGAGACCATTGGCAGTGCCGCGCTGTCCAGCACACTGGTCCTGGACGATGGCCAATTCAATGGGACCGATTGAAAAAAGCGTCAGGCCCAACAGCACCAGAAAAGGGAGCGCCAGCCAGTCAGGGGCATACAGAAATGCAAACATTAAAAGCGCCGACAAAGGGATGACCATTGCCAGCATCCTGCGGCGCCCCAGTCGATCGCTCAAGGTCCCCCCCGTCATAGTCCCGATGACACCGGCGCCCTCCAGCACCGCCAAAGTCGCGCCACCAAACCACAGACTCTTACCGGATGTCACCATCAAGGTCGGCAGAAAAGCCACAAGGGGGGCGCCCATGAGAAGGACGGCAACCATGATTCCCGAGAGGGGAAACATCACCCGGCCCAGACTTTGCGTCGATTTTGAAAGTTGACGTTCAGGCTCTGCCGCTATACCCGAAGCGGACCCTTTGAGCTGCACATGGAGAAACAGGGAGGCCAATATCCCCAGCAGCATCACCGGGAAGCAGCCTTCAAACCCCCAGAAGGATACAGCCCACACACCCAGAATAGGGCCGACAAAACGGGCCACCTCTCCGCCAGTCATCCAGAAACTCATGCCGCGCCCTAACCTAAGACCGGCGGCCTGGGCCACCATCACAGGGCTCACGACGTGAAACATCGATGCGCTGATGCCGGCAAACAGCAGCAGGACGCAAACGGCACCATACGAAGAAGCCACACCGATCAGACTCATGGCACAGGCGGTAATGGCAGGGCCCCAGATTGCCGGATAATAAAAATTACTTCGATCAAAGAAAAGACCCAACAAGGGATTCATCAGACTAGGCGCCCGGAAGATCACTGTAAATGTCCCGGCAAGCGCCATAGTCATGGAAAATTTATCGATAAGCAGCGGCAGAAATACCGCCAGAAAACTGGAAAAAACGTCATGGGAAAAATGTCCCATGGAAAGAATAAGAATTTTTCGAAATTGAAGCCCACCAGCGCTCTGGTTCAGAATCAGCCTCCAGTAATCGCGATTAAACGTCATCGTGCAGCTCGCATCATAAAGCCCGTAAATATTCAGTATCCAATTTTTTTATCGTCATGCTCGGTCCTGTCGATCCAGAAACGGTTCAAACTCAAGTTTGTAAATATACAAAAGGACCATGGCCAGCCCGAAGATGAGGGGGCCGTACAGCAGTCCGATCAGACCGAAGTAATTCAAACCGCCCAGAATCGCAAAAAAAATCAACAGCGTACTCATATCGGCACCCCCCTGCATGAAAAGGGGCCGTATCAGATTGTCGATCATACCCACAACAATGATACACCACAGTACCATGAAAATCCCATATCCAAAATGCCCTGAAACAAACAGAAAAACAGCCGCCGGAATCCAGATCAAAGCGGTGCCTACCATGGGAATCAAGGATGCAAACGCCATCATCATGCCCCAGAAAAATCCCGGCAGTCCGGTGATCCAGAAGGCGATTCCACCGGCAGCCCCCTGTGCCAGGGCTGTTACCAGGGTACCGAGCAGTACCGACTTTGCCACGGTCTTGATTTTAAGCAATATTTTTTCCTCTTGGCTGGCACTCAGGGGGATCAGGTGAAGAACGCTATCGGTCATTTTTTTCTCATCCCGGATGAAAAAAAAGAAGGTAAAAAACATCAGAAAGAATTTACCTACTAAAGCAGAAAGATTCCCCGCCAGATTTCCCCCCTGATCAATCAAAAATTTCCCAATTGCGGCCGTCAGGTTCAGCACCATCTTATCTATATGAATATTTTCCAATTGCATATTGGGAAAATATTTCTGCACATCCGGCAGCCAGCGGTCAACCTGCGCCAGCAAACCGGTAATCAACGGATGCCCCACGAGTTTTTGGTATTTACCGGCCGCAAACCAGTCATAGATAGCATTAAAAGAGCTTATCCCCTGCCCGATCAGGGCGATGAGCATAAATACCAGCGGAAGAACCACCACCAGGGTAATCAAGATGCAGGAAAAAAAAGCGGCTGCATTTTTTCGGCCGGACAATTTTTTTTCAATTTTCAAATGAATGGGACTGAAAATAATCGCCAGAAGCGCAGCCAGAATAATCGTATTCAGATAGGGCTTGATAATATGGTAACACCCGATGAAAACAATCAGCAGGAGAAACAGCAGAAAATAATTTTTATTGACGGCAGACCGCCCATTTTCTCCGGCCCCCGGCAAATGGTATTTTTTATCTATGACCGCTTTGTTTTCATCCTGAATTTCAGACAATCCGACATCCGGTTTTGGTGAATTGATCTTTTTGTCCATTGCTGTTTACTCTGCATCAGCTAAAATCGCTGGCATGCATTAGAAAAACGGTTCAGCCGCCCGTACATATCAAGCATGTATCAGCATGCAAAATAGTATTTCCAAAATGGCTGTTCCAGACAGATATGCTAAAGTTACCTTCATCTGTGATCCAACAGTTAGAGGCTATTGGCAACCTTTCAGATGCCAAAGTATTAGTTAAAAATACACAATCCATTTATCTCTTATTAGTAGAAATCCTTTAGATTAAAAATGTATGTTACCGCAGATGCATAGCACAGTTGCAAGCCAATTAACATAATGAATTCCCGTGTAAATCTGAAATGTCCCCTTTTGCCGCTGCCGAAGTGCTTTGGCGGGTTGCCTTCTTTGACCTTGAACAAGCTGAAATATTCTGAAACCGGCTCTTTATATTTACGTATATTTTTATTGGCATTTTCTTTATAAACGTCAAGATATTCAATGCCTGTTTCTTGGTTTTCAATGATATAAAAAACAAAAAAATAAAAATAAGCGTTGGTTATGAAAAAACGAATTAAAACAAAATTAATTCAGTGGAAAAACAAAAAAGATAGAAAATCTCTCATCCTGCAGGGAGCAAGACAGGTAGGAAAGTCATATGTGCGGCCTGGCAATTAGGCTGCCGGTTCTAATCTGGGCCTTGCACATAGTGATAAACTGCTTCCAGTCGGAAAGGTTGAAATCCTTCATGTGTATCCAATAAATTTTAAGGAATTCCTTGCAGAAACGGGTGAAGAGATAGCGTTGTCGTTTTTGAATAATTTTGAGGGGAAAAAAATCAATTTTATCTATCACAGACGCCTTTTTGATTTGCTGAAAAAATATTTTGTTACCGGGGGGGGTGCCGGAAGTTATCTGTCAATATATTGTTGGTTATTTTGATTTCTCCAGTATTTCAATCCCGCTGCCCTCTGCCCTCTGATTTCTAATACCTGCCATGATTGTTCCTGCGTTTAAACCCGATCATGCCAGGTTCAGGCAGCCTGGGAACCTCGCGTTTCACTTTCCCACTGCGGGCCAGCAGCATAACGGCGGCCATGATAAAGGCGGCCCCGAGAAGTTTAGTCAGACCAATCTGTTCACCCAGCAAAACCGCGGATAAAAATATCACAACCACGACTTCAAATGTTGAAATCATAGCGGCATCCGTGGGGCCGATCCGTCTAAGCCCCAAAAAAAACAAATACATGCCGAGCACCGTTGAGATAACGATAGCGGCGCCTATGGCCAGCCATCCGCTGAAACACGACGGGAAAGAAAGCCCTTCTACGGCCACAACGGGGAGGAAGGCCAGGGCGGTGGCCGGAATGGTCACGGCCAGGGCCGGAATGCTCCCGGCCTTTTTAATACAGACACTGCCGAAAACAATATAAAGGGCAAACGCCAGGCCGGCGAGCCATGCCAGAAACATGCCTTTGAACTCGCCCAGGCCGGCACCCGTCCCCACGGTCAGTGCGGTGCCAACTAAAGTAAGGCCAAGCGCAATGATCATATTCCGGGTAACCGGCGTTTTAAAAAAAACAACAGAAAGGATCGCCACGATGACAGGATAGGTATACGTCAGCACGGCCACGATTCCCGGCGGAGAATATAGCAGAGCGGTATAATAACACCAGGTTGAGGCCATCACGCCAATCCCGCCGACAGAAATCAGGGTCCACAGAAGACGGCCGGTGGGAAAACTGCGGTGCTGGATTCGCATAATTAAAAACATAAGAATCCCGGCAAGCAGGAAGCGGATAAAAAGAAACGAAGTAGGACTTACACCGGTGGTGTAAATAAACCGCGCCAGGATCGGATTGATCCCCGAGCAGATAGAGGCCAGGACAACAAGGCCGATACCGATAAGCTGCTCCATAAATGTACCTCACGACACGGCCGGCAGCGAATATACCGGGTAAATCAGTCAGTGGAAAAAGCTGGTTTTCGAGTCCAGACGGTAAAAAACCACCGAATCCCGAACCCGGTGGCCCCGCTGTATTTTGTATGAATCTATCGTTACCGATCTATTACTATTTTTACCTACTCTGTCAATACAAATCGTAAGAAGTGAACTTAAAATTTTAGCGGTATAAAAAATGCGATCAATCGCTGTTCATACATGTATTATCAGAATTTTCAAGCTGTTATATATGAGAATCCACTGAGCCGATCCGGCAGGCAAAATTTTTCTTGCATACCGGTTCATATAACTATAAAATTCACGGCTAAATGGCATCTTGCCGTCAATTTATTCAAAACAGGAGAAATCATGGAAGAACCAGTAAAAATTGGTATTATTATTTGCGACCGCTATCGCCGGTGTGCCGGTGGAAAATGCTTTAGATCATTGCGCAACAGGGAAGGCGCTTTCAGCCGGTACAAGGATATGGAAGTTGAAGCTGTGGGGTATACCTCGTGTGACGGATGCCCAGGCGGAAACATCGAATATGCGGTGGATGAAATGATGGCCAACGGCGCCACGGTGATCCATCTGGCCACCGGGCTGGTGGTAGGATATCCGCCCTGTCCTTACATTACCTATTTTCGTGACTTTATCCAGACCCGGTATCCTGTCGAGGTGGTTTACGGTACGCATCCCATACCTGAAAAATATCTTACCATGCATAATCGACTGGGGACCTGGAGTGACCCCAAATGGAAAGAAATTATTGAACCGACCATGGCAGATGAAGAAATTCAACTGGCTTATAACTGATACTTTTCCCGGTATCCTTCATGCACAACTTGCTGGTTGCGGGTTCTCTCCGTGGCCAATAAAACAAAAAAATATTTTCTCCGTGCGCTCTGTGTCTCTGTGGCCAATACAACAGACAAGGCAGACGCAGAGCGCACAGAGGAGGTTACGGGTTACCTGTTTTAAGTTTCTAATTTCACGGCTATTCCACCCTGCCCTTCCCGGATTTAGCATATGCCAGGCATGCCTTGATAAACGAGGCAAACAGAGGGTGAGAGGTCCTTGGCCTTGATTTGAATTCAGGGTGAAACTGGCACCCTAAAAACCAGGGATGATCCTTGAGTTCAACAATCTCCACCAGTTCCTTGTCCGGGGAAGTGCCGCTGATCACCAGGCCGGCTTTCTGCAGGCAGTCTTTATATTCATTGTTGAATTCATACCGGTGACGGTGACGCTCGGAAATTTCATTGTCGCCATAGGCCCCATGGGCCAGAGTACCCGGTTCCAGCCGACAGGGATACGCCCCCAGGCGCATACTGGCCCCCTTTTCGGATTGATCATCTCTTTTTTCCAGCCTGCCGGTCTGTTCGTCATACCATTCAAGCATCAGATAAATCACCGGAAACGGTGTCGCAAGGTCGAATTCACTGCTGTTGGCGTTGTCCATTGCAGCCAAATGCCGGGCAAATTCAATCACGGCAATCTGCATTCCCAGACAAATACCGAAATAGGGAACCCTGTTTTCCCGGGCATAGCCCGCCGCACAGATCTTGCCCTCGATTCCCCTGGGCCCGAACCCGCCGGGGACCAGAATACCGTCTGCATCCTTCAATGCCGTGGCGCAGGTATCCGTATTAACGGTTTCCGAATCGACAAAAAACAGTTTCACCCGGCAGTTATTGGGGATGCCGGCATGGTATAAGGCTTCATTCAGGCTCTTGTAGGATTCGGTCAGGTCAACATATTTCCCCACGATGGCAATGGAAACCGTTTCATCAGACTTCCGAATACCCTCGACCACTGCTTCCCAGTCTTCCAGGTGGGGCGCCCGGGTCCAGATATTCAAAAGTTCTACAATTTTATCGTCCAATCCTTCCCGATGAAACGTCAACGGCACTTCGTAGATGCAGTCCACATCCCTGGCAGTGATCACCGCATCTGCGCTCACATTGCAGAACAATGCGATTTTGGCTTTGATCTCCGTGGAAAGAATCCGGGTCGTGCGGCAGAGCAGAATATCGGGCTGAATGCCGATGCTGCGCAGCTCTTTGACACTGTGCTGGGTCGGCTTGGTTTTAACCTCTTTGGCCGTAGGGATGTAAGGCACCAACGTCAGGTGGATATAAATCACGTTATCCTTACCGGCATCCGTCTTGAACTGCCGGATCGCTTCTAAAAAAGGCAGGCTTTCAATATCACCGATGGTGCCACCGATCTCTACGATGACAACGTCCACCCCGTCGGCCACCAGGCGAATGCTGTTTTTGATCTCATCGGTTATGTGCGGGATCACCTGGACAGTCCCGCCAAGGTAATCACCCCGCCGTTCCTTACGAATCACCGAATCATATATTTTACCGCTGGTAAAGTTATTATCCCGGCCCAGCCTGGCATTGGTAAACCGTTCATAATGTCCCAGGTCAAGATCAGTCTCAGCACCGTCATCGGTGACAAATACCTCGCCGTGCTGGAAAGGATTCATGGTGCCCGGATCGACATTGATGTAGGGGTCCAGCTTCTGGATGGTTACCGTCAGTCCCCGGCTTTCCAGGAGGGCACCGATTGCCGCAGAGGCAAGTCCTTTGCCCAGTGAGGAAAGGACGCCGCCGGTGACAAATATATATTTCGTGTTTTCCGCCATATTCACTCCGTTGCTGATTTATGCGGTTTTCAAGGAAACGCCGTACTGATCGCCCCCGAAACAGCTCAAATCGGTTTAATTTACTCAGATAATCCATTCATCGTTTTGGTTTCTTGCTGAAACCCACCGGCATTTTGCGTATCATCCGATAAAGATTTTTTCAACTGCCTGATATTAAAAAGGCTGGCGGGCAGTCCATCTAAAACACGTACCCGGTCTACCCTGATCTCCCGCAACAGAATATCCTGCCTGGAAAACAGGATCTGCCGCGGATACCAGAGGCCGCCTGTCTTTTGCCATTTATCATAGCGCACATCCAGAGAATATTCCGGATTCAACGGATCTTGGTGGAATATCAGCCAGCGAACCGGTCGAAAATTTTCCCTGTCGATCCAGACCTGGGGGATTGATTCATCCGGATACCGGGCTCCCAGAACAAAAAAAACTTTGCCCTGGAGCCGACCCAGGCTGGAGATATGCACATCAACACCGAGAGAAGCCATCTTATCCTGGACCAGAATCCTGGCCTTGTACAAAAAAATATCCTTATATCGTTCAAACAGGTCTTCAGGGTCCTCAACAAGCCGGCCGTTAACCATGGTCATGACATCGCCACCGGCCACCACATGAATGCGCCGGGTATCCAAACCGATGATGTCGGACCTGAAATCACCATGAAAATTATAATACAGGATTTCTGCTGCCGTGACAACACTGTCTCCCGGCCCCTGTTCATAAAAAATGACCCTTTGATCGATTCTTACACCCTTTGACCGGTCAAAATTTCCGGTCATCAGTTCCAGCAGGTGCGGCCCGGGCAAGACATAGGCCCAGGCAACAGGTATGTTTTGAAACAACACTGCCCCCAATACTGCAAAGGCAAGGGCTATTTTTTTTACATTCAAAACCGTCATTTACAAGTCGTTACTTTTCATCCGGTTCAATAGGCTCGGCATCTGCAATGAAAATATCGCTTGCAAACGTGGCCGCGGCCCCTAGTTCTTCTTCAATGCGGATCAACTGATTATATTTGGCCACACGATCGGTACGCGACAGAGAACCGGTTTTGATCTGGCCGCCATTGACGCCCACTGCCAGATCTGCAATGAAGGTATCTTCGGTTTCGCCGGAACGGTGCGAGATAACGGTGGTATACCCTGCCTGGTTGGCCATATTGATGGTGTCCAGGGTTTCGGTCAATGTACCGATCTGGTTGAGTTTGATAAGAATTGAATCGGCAATCCCGCGGTCAATCCCTTTTTTAAATATCTCCGGGTTGGTCACAAAGATATCATCGCCCACAATCTGGATGGTACTTCCAAGATCGTCTGTCATGATCTCCCAGCCGTCCCAGTCCTGCTCGGCCAGGCCGTCTTCAATGGAAAGAATCGGGTACTCGTCGATCAATTCTTCATAATAATCGATCATTCCCGCTGCCGTCAGTTCTTTGTTTTCTGATGCTAACCGATATTTTCCATCACGGTAAAATTCAGAGGCGGCGGCATCCAGAGCCAGGCCGATGTCCAACCCGGGAATGTAGCCCGCTTCGGCAATGGCGGTATTGATAAACGTTAACGCCTCATGGGTGGAACCAAAATTCGGCGCAAAACCGCCTTCATCGCCCACAGCAGTGGAAAGCCCCTTTTTTTTCAAAATATTCTTCAGGCTGTGAAATGTTTCAGCCCCCATGCGAACCGCATGGGCTATGTTTTTGGCGCCGATGGGAACAATCATGAATTCCTGGATATCCAGATTATTGGCTGCGTGAGCACCGCCATTGATAATATTCATCATGGGCATTGGCAGACAACGGGCATTGACCCCCCCCAGATATTGATAGAGCGGCATTCCATAAGCTAAGGCCGTTGCTCTGGCAGCAGCCATGGAAACCCCTAAGATAGCGTTGGCCCCGAGTTTTGATTTATTGGGCGTACCGTCGAGTTTGATCATATGCCGATCAAGGGCCACCTGATTGCCGGCATCTATACCGCACAGGGCAGGTGCGATAACGCTACGCACGTTTTCAACGGCTTTGGCAACGCTTTTACCGCCGAATTGTTTTTCGTCTGTGTTGCGAAGCTCCAGGGCCTCGCGTGTTCCGGTAGAAGCCCCGGAAGGCACGGCAGCACGACCCACGGCCCCGCATGCGAGTGTTACATCCGCTTCAACCGTTGGATTTCCCCTTGAATCAAGAATTTCCCTGGCCTGTATATCAATTATTTCCGTCATATTACCCCCTGTTGATTAAATTGCGTTTACGGGTAAAATAAATTTTACTTTTACCCGGGCCGTGATTCATTTTAACCGGCGTCGCCCATGACTTAAAACTAGGCGATACGGCCGCCGACAGCTTGACAAAATTTTTAAAAATGTTACTCTGAATACATGTACATGTCAAGGCGTGAACTCGGGAATCCGAAATAATCAGGAAAAGAAAAAAATGCAACAAAAAGATTTTTACGACAATGCCCATCTGGTGGTTGCGGCCATTCGTATTATAGAATATCAAAAATCCAACGAGCCCACGGTGGAGGCAATCTGCCGGTTTTTGTCCTTTTCCCCGGAGCAGGGCAATTTTATCTGTCGACAACTCAGAAAAATGGAAATTTTAGATAACATTGAAAGTGCGTTTGGCGTCCGGTTATTTATCAAAGACCATCTCAAGCTGGAACAAATTCCCAGAGGAAAGCAGGACAGCCGTATTGAAAAGGAGCTGGCGAGGTTCCAGAGCAATCGCGAGGACATGGATAAAAAAATCAAATCCTTTCAATCAGAACAAGTCCAAAGACAAAAAGATCTGTTTGCCGAACTGGAAAAAAAATTGAAAACCGGATTGGAGAAAAAATAATTTCTACCCTGCCCTTTGCCCTGTGTCAGGCCAGGCCGATATTCCAATTCCACAGGCCCGGCCTTTTTTTCAAGAAAATCAGGGGCGGCAAGGGATCATCAATATCAACAAAGAGACAATATCCGGCCTTTTCAAGGGTTTTTATCCGATCGCTCAGATCCAGCCGCCAGTTAGGGTAGACCCAGTAGTTTGAGCCGTATTTCCGTACCCATGATTCTTCCCCCCGGGGGCTGGCAAAAGCAACACCGGGTTTCAGGTCCTCGGCCAGTACCCGTGATATGCACAGGGGCCAGTTTCCGGCGATAACGATTCCCAGGGGCAACGAAGCGTTCCGGGGAAGATACTGATAATCCTCACCGCCCAGTTCCGGGCTGACGATAGCACCACTAAAGCCCATTTCAGCCAAAACGGCAATTCCTAGAGGATTGGCAATATTGCAAAACGGCCCTGCCCAGAGATTAAGCTTTTCAGCAGACGGGAAAACGGCCATCTGCCAGGGCGCATTTAAAACAAAATTTACAGCGCCCTGTTTCAAAACCAAATTTACCTGGCCTGCGAAGTCCGCTTCATCTTGAGGCCATATGACCGGCGGCAACCACCACCAGCAGTTGGCTGCCGGGTTCTTTTGCCTATTTTTAATGGATTCAGCAGAAAGCCAGAGCCCGGCTACGCCGCGGGAAGACCTGCTTTTCACCGCATGCCGGAACACGTTCATTTCAATGGTTTTTACCCGTCTTGAAAACCGTCGGGGCAAGTTGACCTTGAAATCAGGCACCGTCTGGAGGTCTATCATTTTTTTTTCAAGCCGAGCTTCCAGGTTGTCAATCATTTCCGTTAAAGCCTTTTCACGACGGTCAGTCAAAAAAATCGGCACTCCCTGGGGGCTGTTTTTCCCGGAAGAAATTTTCAGATGAAGATGTCCTTTTTTGGGAACATATCTGCTGACACGATGCACTGCATGCCATTTCTGGTCTTCATAGCCGATACGCAATACATCTCCTGTCAGCAGTTCCTCCCTGGCGACAAACCATGGACTATCCCGGGTGCCCTGGACCTTCCCCACCAGCAGGCCGGAGCCGGTATGCCCGGAGGTGTTAACAGGATTTTGAATGCGCTGAGGTAAAAGATTATAATGCGTGGTACTGCGACCCAGGGCCCGTTCCAGCATGGCCAGCGCATCCTTTTTAACCTTTGGATCTTTGCCCTGGTCCCGCAGCATCTGGTAAGCCTTGACCGTATAAAAGACATAGTGGGGGCCTTTTTTACGGCCCTCTATTTTCCAGGTGGCCACTTCCGGAATGGATAAAAGCACCTTGGTCAGAACATCCACGCTTAAATCCCGGCAGGAAAAAAACCGGACTGTTTTCTTGCCCTGGCTGTAAAGCCTGCGGCAGGGCTGCACGCACCGCCCCCTGAGCCCACTTTTGCCGCCATAGTAACTACTCCAGTAGCACCGGCCCGATACCCCGTAGCACAGGGCCCCGTGGATAAACGTTTCCAGCTTGAGGTCCTCTGGGCAGGCCCGGGCCATGGATTTGATTTCATCTACATTCAGCTCCCGGGGCAGAACAACCCGATCAACACCCAAGTCGGCCCGAATGAATTTCAATGCCGCTGGAAAACCGGCATTTGCAAGGGTTGACAGATGCAGTTCCCCGGAAAAACCAGCCTGGCGGGCCAGCTTCACCATGGCCGGATCTTGGATAATCAGGGCATCGGGGTGCACATCACGCACCAGGGTGGCCAGTATCCGGCCCACCGGGTCCAGATCATCGGATTTCAGTATCGAATTTAGGGTGACATAGACCCTGGTGTCTTGTTCATGGGCCAGCCCGGTGAGGGCTGCCAGTTCTTCCGTTTTGAAATTTTTTGCCTCCATGCGGGCCGAAAAAGATTTCAATCCGCAATAAACAGCATCGGCTCCAGCCGCCAGGGCCGCCATGAATGACGCCCGGCTACCTGCCGGTGCCAGAATTTCAGGTGTATGTTTATTTGATTCGTTCGACATTCATTATTCCCTGTTCGACATTCAAAAGTCAAAAAATGGTTACCAAAAATGTAACCTGTTTTTAGCCTATCATAAAGGGTGCCATTACAATTTGTCAGAATAGCATATATTGGGTTGGCTGCCAATCCCCCTTGCCCCTTCTCTATTTTGTGTTATATTGTAGGAAACAAATAACAAAAGGGATTCATATGAAAATTGCAATAAGCGGCAAGGGCGGCGTCGGCAAAACAACTTTTGCCTCTCTGCTGGCGCGCACCTTGGATGAACAGGGAAAATCCGTTCTGGCCATTGACGCGGATCCGGATGCCAACCTGGCTGCAGCCCTTGGCATTGCAGAGGCTGATAAGATTGTCCCCATCGCTGAAATGAAGGAACTGATTTTTGAAAGAACCGAAGCCCAGCCGGGCACCATTGGCGGTTTTTTCAAGCTCAACCCCAAGGTGGATGATCTGCCCGATGCATTATCAGCAAAACTCGGCAATATTAAGTTCATGCGTCTGGGCGGTGTCAAAAATGGGGGCGCCGGATGTATCTGCCCGGAAAGCACGCTGTTAAAAGCCCTTGTCTCCCACATCGTGCTCTGTCGAGACGAGGTGGTGATCATGGACATGGAAGCCGGAATAGAGCATCTAGGCCGGGGTACGGCCCGGGCCGTTGACAAACTGATCGTAGTGGTGGAACCCGGCCGCCGCAGCCTGGATACGGCGGAAAACATCAAACGACTGGCCGCTGAAATCGGCCTCACCGATATCGCCATTGTGGGCAACAAGATCCGCAGCCCAAAAGACGAAGCGTTCCTTACATCGCACTTACCGGATTTTGAATTTTTAGGCTTTGTTCCCTATCAGGACACCTTGATTGAGGCGGACCTTAACGGGGTTTCACCGTTTGAGGTGGATTCGCCGGCAAAGGCAATCATTGAGCGAATGGTCAGCAAACTATGATTAAAACGCATCGAGAATATCGAAAGCCGGCCCGGCGACGTTTTAAAAAAAAAACGGCCCACCTGAAAATAAGGCCTGGATCAGATGCGCGGTTACAAAAAGTGTTTGCAACTATCGGCGTACCGGAGCAGACGCCATTTACACCGGACCCATTTCAAACAGCCGCCGTGAAAGCCATTCAAGAGGGCGACTGCCTGGTAAGTGTTCCCACAGGTTCCGGCAAGACCTGGATCGCCCGAAAGGCCATTGAGCAGGTTCTGGCAAAACAGGGCCAAGCATGGTATGCAACACCCTTAAAAGCGCTGTCCAATGCCAAATATGAGGAGTTTTCAGATATCTTCGGCCCGCTGAATGTAGGCATCCTGACCGGCGACCGCAAGCAGAACCCAGGCGCACCGATCATTGTGGGTACCACCGAGATCCTGCGCAATCAGCTCTATGATGCCATGCACCATGGCCGAACCCTGGCTGCCGACTGTGTGGTATTAGACGAGGCCCACTTTCTGGGCGATGAGGATCGCGGGGTGGTCTGGGAAGAGATCATGATCTACCTGCCCTGCCGCATTCCGCTGCTGCTGCTCTCGGCCACCATCGGCAATGCGCACCAGATCGCCGGCTGGCTCGAATCGATCCGCGGCACAACCTGCAGCGTGATTGTGGAAACAAAACGCCCGGTCCCATTGTATCCGCTTTTTTTCCACCCTTCGGGAACCCTTTACCCGCTGCTGACAGATACCGACGAGAACGGGGAAAAAAAGATCTATAAAAAGGTCACCGCCCATATCATTAAAAAGTACCCTCCGCAACTCGCGCCGCCCTACCGCCTGCCCCCTTTCGGGGATATCCTTCGGGTGTTGAGAAAATACAACCTGCTGCCGGCCATCTTCTTTCTCAAATCCCGAGCCGACTGCGATGGCGCCATAGAACTTTGCAGCGGGAACCATTCTTCAAATCCGGACATTGCTGAAAAACGCAATGCCAGAATAGCCCAACTGACGGCTGAAAGTCCCCATGTGACCCATCACCTACAACGGTCATTGCTTGAGCGCCAGGCGGTAGCGGCCCATCACAGCGGACAGTTACCTGCGTGGAAACTGATCATTGAAACCTTGATGAGCGAAGGCCTGCTGGATGTGGTCTTTGCCACATCCACGGTAGCTGCCGGGGTCAACTTTCCGGCCCGAACCATCGCCTTTTTAAACTCCGATCGGTTCAATGGCCGTGAATTCATGCCCCTTTCCGCCACGGAACTGCATCAAATGACCGGCCGTGCAGGCCGACGGGGCATGGACAATATCGGTTTTGCCATGGTGCTGCCAGGCAAATTCATGGACATAAGGCTGGTGGCCAGGCTCTTTTCCTCGCCGTCCACGCCGGTAACCAGCCAGATCAGGGTCAATTTTTCCATGGTGCTCAACCTGCTGCTGAGCCATCCCCCGGAACAGGTGGAAGAACTGCTCGATCAATCCTTTGCCACCTATCTATTGAGCCACAAGCCAGGCAAAAAACGTTCCGGGCAAATACGGCCCCAAAGCAGCCAGAAACTGCGGCAGGATTTTTCACGACATTTAAATTTTTTAAAAAAAACCGGTTTTGTCACCTCTGACGGCACCCTGACCACTGATGGGCAATGGGCCTCTCAACTTCGGGTGGATCAGCCGTTGATTATCGCCGAAGGGTTCCGGCAGGGCGTTTTCCCGAAATCCGACCCGGCCGTAATGGCCGGTATTGTCGCCGCCTTTGTCAACGAACGGGAGGAACAGGACCGGACCGAGATCACTATCTCTCCGGAAAAGCTCAAAAAACACTTTTTCAAAGTCCAAAAAAAATTGCGGCCCTTTGCCGAATCAATGCAACAAAGCGGTTTTGCGGTAAGGCCCTTGTTTTTGCG
Organism: uncultured Desulfobacteraceae bacterium; assembly: GCA_964522985.1. Taxonomy (GTDB): domain Bacteria; phylum Desulfobacterota; class Desulfobacteria; order Desulfobacterales; family 4572-123; genus 4572-123. The sequence goes on along the minus strand of CAZFXX010000036.1, from coordinate 1,450 downwards.
CCCGGCCGTTACCCTCTACCTCTGGGCCGCCGGCCAGTCCTGGGAAAACGTGTTGGAATTTTCTCTGCTGGCCGAAGGTGATCTGGCTATGCTGATCCTGCGGACCGCAGATCACCTGCGGCATATCAGTGCCCTGCATTCGGTTTTCCCGGAGGCCGCTGCTACTGCAACCCAGGCCACCGAACTGATCCTGAAAGATCCCGTGGTAACCTACGATTCGGCTTGAGCCGTTTAACGCTGGCCCTCTTAAAGGAGAAAATTTTTACAATACCCTGAAAGGATCAATAATGGTTTTTGAAATACCGGGACGTGAGACAATAAAAATAAAAAATGTCGTATTTGATTACAACGGCACAATTGCAATTGATGGACAATTAATTGCAGGTGTCGGTAACCGCATTAATGAACTTGCGGGTATTATCAATTTTCACGTGATAACCGCGGATACTTATGGGTCCGTTGAAAAGGCATTAGCAGATATCAATTGTCGAATTGTCAAAATTTCAAATAGAAAACAAGATGATAGCAAACTTGATTATCTTTTAAACCTTGGGAAGGAAACGACTCTCTGTGTTGGGAATGGTAAAAATGACCGATTAATGCTGAAAGAAGCCATCATCGGCATTGCGCTGATCCAGGATGAAGGTGCTTGTGTTGAATCATTACTGGCAGCCGATATTGTCTGCAAGTCAATCATGGATGTTTTTGCATACTTCAAAAATCCAAAGAGGGTTAAGGCCACTTTAAGAAATTAGTAATCAAAATTGAGAAAAAATCATAAAAAAAATTCCCCTCCGGCAAGCCCGCCCGGTAAGGTGTAGGATAAGGCAATTTCACGTCACGTCCGTCTTTCCCCATACTTAAAATAGCCAAAAACCTTGATGAATTCATAAACCGGCTTCATGCTTCGGGGGTTGATGCCTTGTCTGATAAACGAGCAACCCGAGCATGGCAAGTGCGGCAAAACCTGCGCCAGCCAGGAAGGTGGCGGATGGACCGAAAGCGCGCCATAAGACGCCGGCAATAACACTCGCGAACAGGAGCGCACTGCCGCTAACCAGGTTAAAAATGCCGAACGCTGTGCCGCGCAGTTCTGCCGGTGCATTGTCGGCTATCAATTTTGACAGCAAGCCCTGGGTAAATGCCATATGCAGCCCCCACAGGGCCGCGCCGGCAAGTGCCGGTAGCGGCGATTCAGCGACTGCCAGCACGAGATCGGCAGCAATCAGCAGCGCCAGCCCGACAATCAGCAGCATCCGCCGGCTGATGCGGTCGGCGGCGACCCCTGCCGGATAAGCGAAAAAGGCATAAAAAACGTTCATCACAATCATCACCACCGGCACGTACGCCAAGGCGAGCCCGACGTTCTGCGCGCGCAGGACCAGAAAGGCTTCGCTGAAACGCGCAAGGGTAAACGCTGCGCCTAGCAGCACGACCAGCCAGTACCCTA
>CAZFXX010000035.1:0-16933 GCA_964522985.1 uncultured Desulfobacteraceae bacterium | reverse complement strand
GGTGAAAGAGTTCAAGCCAGGTGGATCGGCCGTCCATGGGCGATGTGGAGTGGATAACACTGAAATCCGGCAGGGCCTTTCGAACGATAGCAAGCGCGGCGACGGTTTCATCTTCGGGCACTACGGCGAGAAGCTGGGCTGCCGGACCGAATCCCTCAGGTGCTTCAATTACCAGTGGATTTGAAAATTTTCGATACCCTGCCAGCCGGGATTCAAAATCGGGGTTATGGCGCTTGGTACGCCGATATGCCAGTTGGTGATTATCCGGGACCGGATGATGAACCATAAAATCGAAATTTGACTGCATAAAAAATTTTATTGCCCGATCGACTGCATGGGGTGCAAGATTTATTTTTCGAACAATATTGCCTGCCGGGTGGGTGGCCACACCGGCTCCGGTGCTGAAAATTATGTAATCAACCGGCAGATCGGCACCCGGTGAATTCATAAATGAATAGAGAGAACGACCCGTGGCCACGGCCCGGATCACATTATGATCCGGCAGGGTCCTGAGGGCTTCAAGGTCTTTGCCCGATAGGGTGCGGTCGGAGCGCAGCAGCGTGCCGTCAAAATCCGTAATAAACAACTTGATGCAAGGCGGATCGGCTTTTTTCGTCAAACAGGCGCTTAATCGCTTATTCCTGATATTTGGCATTTGAAATTTGTGCTTGAATTTAGAACTTTCGGTGTCCCCGGCTTAGGGTCATTATTCCATAATCTCGTAAATGCTGGATGTAACAGGCGCCCTTAAGTTTGTAAGCACTCTTTCCAAGAGCACACCCTCCCGGCTGGGATAGTTATAGCTAAAGGTGGAGCGGATTGCCATGGACACGAACTGCACAGCCCGATCCAGGGCAATGGGCAGGCTGTCACCCTGCAGAAGGCCACCGACAATCACACTGGCAAATGCATCGCCCGTGCCCGGGTAATAGGCTGGTATATAAGTGCAGTCCACCTTCCAGAAGCGGCCGTCTTTCCGGTCAAAAGCCACCACACCCGACACATTCGGTCTGCCCGGTACGGGCACACTGGTAATGATCACCTTGCCCGGCCCTTTATCGCAAAGCCTTGCAATCCACTCTTTTACCTGCTTTTCCTCAATGTTTTTAGGATAAGGCTCATCCAGAAGAAATGCCGCTTCGGTAAAATTGGGTGTGATGATGTCGGCTTTACTGACCAGTAAGCGCATCTGCCGGATCATCTCAGGACCCATTGTTTTATATGGTTTGCCGTTATCTCCCATTACAGGATCAACAGTCACCAGTTGTTCAGGCCGGGCAAAGGATTTGATAAAATCCAAAACAATATCTACCTGTCGGGGTGAGCCCAGAAATCCGCTGTAGATGGCGTCAAATGCAATATCAAGCGTTTTCCAGTGATCGATTATTGGACCCATCTCTTCGGTCAGATCCACAAAATGATAATCATCGAAGCCTCCGGTATGGGTTGACAGAACAGCCGTAGGCAGGGGGCAGGCCTGGACCCCCATGGTAGACAGGATAGGGATAATAACGGTCAATGAAGCCCGGCCAAATCCGGAAAGATCATGGATAGCGGCCACTTTTGGTACTGGATTCTGCATTGTTTTACCTCTCTGACTGCTCAACAAGAATAATGCCCGAACTAAGGCATGCAGTTGTTGCATTAACAAAAAATTGTGCTTAAATAGGGCTGAATAAAGCAAAAGGTGATCAAATCATAATTTGTACTGAGTTAATAGGAAAAATCATCGGATATGTCAATATTTATGCTTGCAGGATACAGATCAGGTGGAATAATAAGGACAAATTTAAATTGTCATTAATTCTGCTGCGTCCTGTCCGCGCGGCAAAGGAACCGTAAAGAAAAGGGTTTTCGCTGGTCTGACAAGGCAATAAGGACCGGGGACAGCCCTGAAAGTAAAGAGGTCCCAAAGCCTATGGTTGGAACGATCATTCACAACTGCCTTCATTTTGCCATGCCTGCTGCTGCGGCCCGTGTATGGTTTGCCGACCGCTGGAAACAGGCATGGCTAATCATGACCCTGACCATGGCGGTGGACCTGGATCATTTTTTGGCTACCCCTATCTATGATCCCAACCGCTGCAGTATCGGGTTCCATCCGCTCCATTCCTATCCTGCAATCTTGATCTACCTGTCTCTGACCTCAATTCCAAGGCTGCGGCTGGTTGCCTGCGGCCTGCTCATTCATATGGCCCTTGACGGCATCGAATGCCTGCGTATTGCAATGGGGTAAGGGGTCGTACAAAAATAAGTCTGCAAACTTATAGTTTTTAATGTAGCCCTCTCTCGGAAGTGGAAAAGTCCACGATGGTCAGCATCCCCGTAATTTTTTCAGTGAGACAGCATAAAGGGCGACTTGACGGTAACAAAATCGTTTGACATGATCGGGTTAATGTCTATTTTATTATTACTTTAATTAACATTACTTAATAAGATATTTGTATAAAAGTAATACGGAGGGGGGAGACGTCTGAATGCGCTTCGATAAATTTACCATCAAATCTCAGGAACTGATTCAAAACGCCCAGGTATTTGCCGCTCAAAATCATCACCAGCAGGTGGAACCATTGCATCTGCTCCATGCCATGGCAGATGATCAGAAGGGAATTACCCGATCCATACTGCACAAGATGGGCGTGGCGCCGGCAGATATCAACCGCGAGGTTTCAGCGGCAATGGACAAACTGCCCCGGGTCAGCGGCGGCACGGAAGATGTGTATATTTCCCGGCAGACCCGCATTGTTCTCGAAACCGCATTTTCCGAAGCCGACAATATGAAAGACCAGTATGTCAGCGTTGAACATATCCTCCTGGTTCTCTGTGATCCGGTAAAATCAGCAGTAACTGCCGAAATTTTTATTCGTTGCGGCATTAAGCGGGACACCATTTTAAAGATCCTGATGGATATACGCGGGTCCCAGCGGATCACCGATCCAAACCCCGAAGAAAAATACCAGGCCCTAGATAAATTCAGCCGGGACCTCACGGATCTGGCACGGCTGGGAAAACTCGACCCGGTGATCGGTCGGGATGAAGAAATCCGTCGGATTGTCCAGGTGTTGTCCCGCCGTACCAAAAACAATCCGGTCCTTATCGGCGAGCCCGGAGTTGGTAAAACCGCCATCGTGGAGGGCCTGGCCCTGAGAATCATTGCTGGAGACGTTGCCGAAAGCCTGAAAAACAGACGTCTGGCCTCCCTTGATATGGGGGCGTTGATCGCCGGTGCCAAATACCGGGGAGAATTCGAAGACCGCCTCAAGGCGGTACTGAAAGAGGTGGAGAGTGCTCAGGGAGAGGTAATCCTGTTTATTGATGAACTGCACACTCTTGTGGGTGCCGGCGCGGCCCAGGGATCCATGGATGCCTCCAATATGCTGAAGCCGGCCCTGGCCCGGGGAACCCTTCGCTGTGTGGGGGCCACCACGATCACCGAGTACCGCAAATATATCGAAAAAGATGCGGCCCTTGAGCGACGATTTCAGCCGGTAATGGTGGCTGAGCCCAGCGTTGAAGATACCATTTCGATCCTGCGGGGCCTCAAGGAAAAATATGAGGTTCATCACGGGGTTCGGATCAAGGATTCTGCCATTATAGCGGCGGCCAATCTCAGCGGGCGCTATATTGCCGACCGCTTTTTGCCGGACAAGGCCATTGACCTGGTGGATGAGTGTGCCTCTCGTCTGCGCATTGAAATTGACAGCATGCCCCGGGAGATCGATGAGATCCAGCGCCGCATCACCCAGGCGGAGATTGAACGCGAAGCTTTGAAAAAAGAATCGGATGATGCTTCCCGGAAACGCTGCCGTGTTCTTGAATCCGAAATTGCCGCCTGGCAGGAGGATATGCTGGCCATGAAGGCCCACTGGCAAAATGAAAAAAATATGATCCAGGCCATCCGTACCGTCAAAGAACAGATCGAACAACTGGGCACCAAAGAGCAGCAGGCCGAAAGAGACGGGGACCTGGCACGCGTGGCGGAACTGCGGTACGGCAGATCCATCGAACTGCGCCGACAACTGGATGAGGCCAAGCAGAAGCTTGCCCTGTTGCAGCAGGACAGAAAAATGCTCAAGGAAGAGGTGGATGACGAAGATATTGCCGAGGTCGTTTCGAGATGGACCGGCATTCCGGTGGCAAAGATGCTGGCGGGTGAACGTGAGAAACTGGTGCACATGGAAGAGCGCCTGGGGCAGCGTGTCATCGGTCAGTCCGAAGCCATTGAAGCGGTTTCAAATGCCGTGCGCCGGGCCCGATCCGGTCTTCAGGATCCGGACCGCCCCATCGGTTCCTTTATTTTTATGGGACCCACCGGTGTGGGCAAGACCGAACTGGCCAAGGCCCTGGCGGAATTTATTTTTGACAGCGAACAGGCCATAGTGCGCATTGATATGTCGGAATATATGGAAAAGCATGCCGTGTCACGGCTGATCGGAGCCCCGCCGGGCTATGTGGGCTATGAAGAGGGCGGCTATCTTACCGAAGCCGTGCGAAGGCATCCCTATGCCGTGGTTCTTTTTGACGAGATCGAAAAGGCTCATCCGGAAGTTTTCAATGTTTTGCTGCAGATTTTAGATGACGGCCGCATGACAGACGGCCAGGGCCGGACCGTGGATTTTAAAAACACCCTGATCATCATGACATCCAACGTGGGCAGTCAATGGATCAGGGAGATGGGTTCTTCTGATCGACAGGCAATGGAAAACCGTGTACAGGAAGCCCTGCGGGCCAGCTTTAAACCGGAGTTCTTAAACCGCATCGACGAGAATATTATCTTCCATAATCTGACCCGGGAACAGATCCGAAAAATTGTACGCATTCAAGTCAAACATCTGGGAACTCGTCTGGCGGCAAAGCAGATGGAACTTGTTTTAGCGGATGAGGCCGTCACCCTCATCGCTGAAAAGGGGTATGATCCAGTGTACGGGGCCAGGCCCCTGAAGCGGGCCATTCAGCAATTAATTGAAAATCCGCTGTCCATGGAAATTTTAAAGGGAAACATCCCCGATGGCAGCTTTATAAAAGCGGAGGCGGATAGGGATAAAATCCGGTTTATTGTATGACGATAAAGGATAAAGGCCCCTTTTTTTGTATCAAACGTGCTTTTACGCCTTCCAGCTACCGTACTTGACTTGTATCCTTTTGAATGATAATTTTCAGGAAACAATTTCCGAATTCAACAGAATCTATCAAAAAAAATCAAATATCCGAAACTGAAATCGGACCGAAAGCCGACCCCGTTTCGGGATACTTATTATTTCCCGCGTCCTTTACTGATAACGGTTATGAAAGTCATAAAAGCTGAAAACAGTGACTCCCGGCGTCTCCCCATTTCATCACATCAACCGTCGGAAAATAATTCAAAAGGGAAAATATACCCTCCAAAGGATCTGCCCCGGCGTTACAAAATAAATGCCGCCGCAGAAGGCAGACGCCTCACCTGTCTCGAAGCGCCGAACATTCTGGTACGAATTGAGGCCGGTTTGACGATATCAGCCTCCGTGGCCCATAAATCGCCGGCGGGAACGATCTATCTGGATGGTGCCGCCCAGTGCGAACCCTTCATGGACAATGAAAAACAGGTATACAATTTTGATCATCATGAGGGGTGTCTGCGACCGTTTACCCTTTCCACATGTGAGCAAGTTCTGGTAATGTTTTTTAAAGGCCTGGATTTACGGGATCGAAGTTGGACTGTTTTCGCAAATGATCCGGATCTGGACACCATTTTTGCGATCTGGTTACTTTTTAATCATATCCGATTAGATCGGAAAGCGCCTGCCGCCCGACGGTTTTTATTTGCACTGATCCGAATGGAAGGCATCATCGATGCTCATGGATTGGAATTTTTGGAGATTAGCGGGTTTCCGCAAAATCTTCTGCAAAAAACAAAAAGTGTAATTGATCATCTGCGCACGGAAGAGGTCGCTCTGAAAGCCAATGATAAGTGGGATAAAACAGATTATCTGGAATATACGGCAACCATACTGCGTAAAATCGACAGAATAATTTACAAGGCTGATGATTTTACGGATTTTAAAGGACTGAAAGAACTTGCCCGTATAAATATGACCAATCACCGTATCGCAGTTGTGGTTCAGGGCGATATGGGAATTTATGAAATAGAACCGTATCTCAACCAGCTTTATGGCAGTCGGCTTGGGCTGGCCATTCTTAAAAAAAAAGGAACCGATGCATACACCCTGCGTTTGATGGATCTATTTATGTCGGGAGATCTGACTAAAGTTTATCAGAGATTAAATTTCATAGACCCCTCTGTGAGATCCAGGACAGACAACAATAGATGGGGGGGATCGGCTGATATTGGCGGATCGCCCCGTGGCACCGAAACAAAACTGACGCCCGAGGAAATTGTGCAGGCTTGTTTTGATGCTTTCCAAAAGCCCACGATGGCCGATCATGGCCGGCAGTTTTTTTGGGCAGCCGCAATCATCGGTGTAATTATGGCCATGGCCGCAGCATGCAGATTACACCGGTTTTCCGAATTTCTGTGTCATTGGATAGGGCTGGATGCGCTTTTTTTAAAAACAGACTTTGGGTTTTTTATTTCATTGCTTATTTTTTCCGCATTTTGTCTGGCCATTTTTCCCCGGGGCAGATTATGGCGATACGGGATCAATCTTCCCACCGGTAAAGACTGGTGGACGATTCTGCCGGTGATGATTCTTGCCGCCTATGCCGGTGGCATTTTTATACCCCATGGAACGATGGAATTTTTAAAACTATCCGAGACAGTGGGATACGTTTTTATTACCATCCCTTTAGCATTGGAATTGCTTTTCCGCGGCCTGGGACATGGTATTTTAACCTATCGGTCCGAGGTTCAGGATGCTGACAGCCCCTGGTTTTTTTCATATGCGAATATTGCCGCTTCTATTCTGTATGCTCTGTTTATCGCTTATATGAATTTTTTGCCAATGATATTTCAAGGATATATCCGGATACTGCCGGCGATAGAAGTCGTGTTTGCCGCTTTTGCGTTCGGCCTTGCCGCCGGGTTTGTAAGGGAAAGATCCCAGAGCATCATGCCGGCATTTCTTTTTCACATCATTGCCATGGTCGGTACCTTCGGCGCATTGCATTTTCCGAGTTAACCCGAGTCCTTCCAGAAATGCTCTTTCTGCCCCATCTCATCGTTATATGTCCGTGAACGTTAACATACACGAAACCCCGTATGTGCCGTTCACAAAGGAAATGAATCCATTATACCGTTTTGTGTAATCCCTGAGATCAGCGATTCAGAAAACGGACATATTCAACCATCCTAGAGAGCGCTTTGACGGCACGTTCCGGGGATGGATAAAACACACTCTTATAGGGGCTTTTTTCTATCGTGTAGACCGTGTGATCCCCTGGGCCGGCAAGCAGGCTTACCCCCAGGATCGGTTTTTGATATTTTTCCATAAATCGCGCCAGTTGCTCAATATAGTGCGCTTCATACACCGCCATCTGTCGGTTTACCTCTTCGAGAAATTCGGAAGATGCGGTTGGATCGGCTTTGATAATCGAATCCACCATTTTTCGGGCAAAAATTTTTCGGCCCAATATCCCCAGATTGATCACGGCATCACAACCATCCCATTTTAGCAGCTCCTCGATGACAAACAGCGGCAGGGTCGTATCGTGTTCCCCCACAAGATCAATGGGATTGGCCCGGCTCCAGTATGACGGTAACTTTTGGTCGATCTTCCTGACGAGATCCATCGACAGATCCGGGACCTGAAGATTGTATTTGGAACACAGATCCGCTGTGATAACTCCCCACCCGCCGCCGAGGGTCATAATGGCGGTGCGATTCCCCTTTGGAAACGGAAGGGATGAAAATGCTGCTGCAAGATCCAGCAGATCCATGGTGTGTTCAACCTTTACAATCCCCGCCTGTTTGCAGACGGCATTAAAAACCTTTGTATCAGAGGTCAAGGCGCCGGTATGGGTTGAGGCTGCACGATTTCCGGCCTTGCTCTGCCCGCCTTTTAAAAGGATGATCGGCTTTTTTTGCCCCACCTTCCTGGCCCCTTCAAAAAAACGACGACCGTTTTTGACGCTTTCGATGTAGAGTACAACGGTACGGGTCAGTGTATCCATTTCAAATCCGTCCAGGTAATCCTCGATGGTAATCATTGCCTCGTTGCCCGAGCCACAGAAGGCACGAATACCAATACCCTGTGCCTCGGCAAACGCCAGCAACTGAACCCCCATATTGCCCGATTGTGACACAATGGCGGTTGAACCGGGTCTGGGCGATACTGAACTGCCGATGCAGCAAAGGTCATTATGGGGGTTGGTAATCCCCATTGTATTGGGTCCCAATACCAAGACGCCGCTCTCTCTGGCCTGTAGGGCAAGTGCTTTTTCCTCTTGCTTTCCCGTTTTTCCGGTTTCACCGAAGCCGGATGTAATCAAAAGCATATTACGAATCTTTTTCTTTTTGAATTCAGGAAAAAGAGCCATCACCTTTGATGCCGGGACAGTCACCACACCCAGGTCCACATGATCGGGAAGTGAGGCGACAGTGGGGTAAACCCTTTTGCCGGCAATGGTTCCGCCTTTGGGGTTTACCGGGAATATCTTCCCTTTGAAACCATTGCTGATGGTATTGGACAGCAGCATATTACCCCATTTGCCCATCTGGGCAGAGGCCCCGATAAAAGCAATCGATTCAGGGTAAAACAGTGATCCGATCCATTTCGGGTCTATGGGCGGCTGAAATTTGATTTTTTTATCATTTCGGCTGAGCACAACCAGGGCATCAACAGCGCGTACCGCTCCATCCGGTGATATCAACAGCGGGTTTATATCAATTTCCGTAACTTCAGGGAAATCGATCCCGATTTTAGAAAGCCCCATCAGTGCCCGGGTCAGTTGAGCCTTGTCGACGGCCTTTTCACCCCGAAATCGATCTAAAAGTTTTTGTGCCCGGATTTCATTGATCATTTCAACAGCGTCTGTTTCCGTTAACGGGGCAAGCCGGAAGGAAACATCGGCAATCGCTTCGGTCAATATTCCGCCGATGCCGAACATGATAACCGGTCCGAACTGATGATCCTGAAACAAACCGGCCACAAACTCCCTTTTCCCCTCAACCAGGGGCTGAACCAGTATCCCGTCCAGTGCATCGCCTGCTCTCTGTTTAATGTCACCGACGGCTTTTTTTACGGCATCTGGATTTGCAATATTCAGGTGAACCAGGCCTTGCTCGGTTTTGTGTAAAAGTGCGGTACCCAACCCTTTGAGAACCACCGGGAACCCGATATTTTCGGCCTGCCGTATGGCTTCTTCGACATTTTTTGCCACGGTTTCCGAAATAACAGGGACATCATATCCATTCAGCAGTTGTTTTGATTCTTTTTCCGTAAGGGTGGTTCTGCCGTTGCTTATTGCTTTTTTTAAAAATTTACGAATATCCACGTAACCTTCCTTCCTGGGTGTTTTTTAAAAATTAAAATTACCTGAAACCACCCGGGCAGGTCAAGCTTTATTGAGGATCAGCCATGCATTAGGGTATCAGTGTGCTTTCCCATAATGTCTAGGAATGAGTAGATTTTTCCAAAATCAAATCATGCGAAAAAATGAATAAGGGCGTGTGTTTGATATCCCGAAGGTTATATTTTTTGCGACTTTTAGGCGCCTTTAAACAACATCGCCTCCAATTTCCACCAGTTATTCCTTGAATCATACCGGCAAGTGTATTAAAGAAAAGGAACCGGTTTTCATAACATCAATATCTGGACATTCCCGTACTTTTTTCAGGAACAGAACAGACGTTTGTATAACCTTTTGAATGGGCAGGTTAATTATGAGCAATATGCGGCATTATTTAATGTTGATGATTATTTATCTTGCCATTGTGGCAGTGGTGTGTACGTTTTTGTTTATCCCTTTAAAAACAGCCTTCATGACCAACTGGACATTTAATCTGGTCATTCTTTTCGCTTTCTTTGTAGGCATCGGCATCAACATGTACCAGGTTCTGCGCCTTGAGCCGGAAATCAACTGGATGAAAATTTATCGTACCGGCGATATCGGCCTTTCGGTAGCCGAGGGCCCCCGCTTTTTAAAATCTCTAGCAATGCATTTAGCCGGGACTACAAAACGCCGGTTCAGTCTTTCCGCTCTTTCGTTGCAGACCGTACTGGAGGGTATCCGAGGCCGGTTGGACGAGTCACGAGAAATTTCCCGTTACATGATCGGACTGCTCATTTTTCTGGGACTTCTCGGCACTTTCTGGGGGCTGTTGGGCACCATCGGTGCGGTGGCCAACGTCATCGAGGGCCTGCAGGTGGGCGATGGTGATTTTGCCGCAGTTTTTATCAAACTGAAAGCCGGTCTTTTAGAACCAATGCACGGTATGGGCACAGCCTTCAGCTCATCCCTGTTCGGGTTGGGGGGATCCCTGGTCCTGGGGTTTCTGGATCTCCAGGCAGGCCATGCCCAAAACCGTTTTTTTGATGAACTGGAGGAATGGCTTTCCGGGGTCACCCAGTTGATCGACAACCCGGAGGAAGAAAACGAAAATTTGCCGAACACCCGGAATTTATTGCAAAATTCTAAAGAGGATCGTTAATGCTGACCCGTACCAGCCGGTTTAAAAACAATGTCAATGTCTGGCCGGGATATGTCGATGCCCTTTCCGCCCTTTTGATGGTGGTTATTTTTGTATTGCTCATTTTTGTCCTGGCCCAATTTTTACTGAGTGAAATTCTGTCCAGTCAGGAGAGTGAACTGGCCACCCTTCACCGACGTCTGGCGGAATTAAACGAATTGCTGGGTTTAGAGCAGGGCAAATCCGTACAGCTCACCGCTGAAATTGCCAATCTGTCCAGTCTGGTTGGTGCGCTTACCCAGGAGAATGAAGACCTTGATCGCCGTATGGCGAATTTGACCCGGCAAAGCACGATGGATCGTGAACAACTCCAGACCCAGTTGTTGACAATGGCCAGCCTGCAGGAAGACATCAATGCCCTGCGCCAGGTACGCGATGATCTGGAAAACCGAATTGGTGAACTATCCGGGAATTTGCAATTATCAAAATCAGAAGCAGGTGCCTTGAGGGACCGCTCCATGGCCCTGATCGCACGACTGGCAGATGAGCGGGAAATTACCCTGCTGGCTCAAAAAAAGATCGATAAAAACGAAATTCGCATCCAGGCACTAAACGCGGTTGTGGGCCAGCAGAAAAAAAATATCGAGGCAGAACGCACACTTTCGGCTTCGGCACGCGCCGAAATAGCCCTGCTCAATCAGCAGCTCTCCAATTTAAAAAAACAGCTGACGGAAATCAGCTTGGCCCTGGCCAGCGTTGAAAAGATAAAAACAGCCCAGGCAGCAGAGATAAAAGATTTAGGCAAACGCCTGAACATTGCGCTGGCCCGGCAGGTAAACAAACTGGAACGATATCGGTCTGAATTTTTTGGCCGTCTGCGCGAGGTGCTGGGTGATAATCCCAATATTCGTACCGAAGGCGATCGCTTTGTCTTCCAGGCGGAACTGCTCTTCGAATCCGGATCGGCTGATTTAGGTGATGACGGAAAGGTTCACTTGGCCAAACTCGCCGCCACATTGCAGGCATTGTCTGTAAAAATTCCCAAAGACATAAACTGGATTTTGCGTATCGACGGCCATGCCGACAGGATTCCCATTCACAATCGGGAATTCGCCTCCAATTGGGAGCTTTCCACAGCTCGTGCCTTATCAGTGGTACGTTATCTGGCCAGCCATGATATTCCGCAAAAACGTATGGCAGCCACAGGTTTTTCCGAATTCCATCCGCTGGATACGGCGAACACCACCGAAGCGTTTCGCAAAAACCGACGAATTGAAATCAAACTGACTTCCCGCTGAGGCAAGGGGGAATCAATCAGGCAAACCATCTCCTTAACTTAACGATATGGCATTGTAATATTTTACGGGTTCAAGGGAAAAGTGCCCGGCACTTCAGCATCGTACCGGATTCAGCATGCCTGGTGGGCTGTGGGCCAATGCCATAAAGGAAAAAATGAAAGATATCCGCATAGCAGCCGTGATCACATGCGCTCCGGCCGGCAAAATCAGCGATAATTTTAATCGCATGGTTTATTGGGCGGGCCGTGCAAAGGCTAAAGGGGTAAAAATCATCTGTTTTCCGGAGTTGAATATTACCGGTTATATCACCAGCCCGGATGTTTTTGAATATGCCGAGCCGGTACCCGGACCTAGTGCACTGAAACTTGTTGATCTGGCGGAAAAAGAGCAGATTACAATCCTGGCCGGAATTGCTGAAAAAGATACCCGGGGCCGCATATTTGCGACGCACATAGTGGCTGAGCCCGGTAAAAAAATTTTAAAATACAGGAAGCTGCATATCGCCCCTCCGGAAATCGGTGTATATACACCCGGGGAATCCATGCCTCTGTTTAAGGTAGGCGGAATCAAATTCGGCATCGGATTGTGTTATGATTCCCACTTTCCGGAACTTGCCACTCAGATGGCCTTAAAAGGCGCCGATCTTATTTTTATGCCGCATGCTTCGCCCAGGGGAACTCCCAAAGAAAAATTCAGCTCCTGGATGCGTCATTTGCCGGCGCGCGCTTTTGACAACAGTGTTTTTGTGGTGGCGTGCAATCAGGCCTGTGAAAACCGGAAACAGATGCAATTCCCCGGTATTGCGGTGAGCATCGGACCCTCCGGTGAAATTATAAAAAAGGACATCAGCGGCAGGGAAGGACTGCTGACAGTAGAACTGAAAGCTGAAACCCTGAAAAAAGTCCGGGAACATCGGATGCGTTATTTTCTGCCCCGGAGGCGGGCGGATCTTATGAATCTGTAGATTTACCTGTAGACCGGAACGGAACCAGTTGATACATTTTATCAGACCGTTTGACACGCATGCCTAACGTTGTAATAGTCTCCAGCAAGGACCGGCCAAAGAGAAAATCGGTCATATCCTCACTCACACCGGACTTTTCGACTACCAGACGACGGATTTGGGTATCATACTGGATTATTTCAAGCAGGTTCGTAGCTGCCGCATTTTTACACCCCGGATCCATGTTCTGCACCATACCCTTGATCAGGGCATAATCACAGCGCGCTTCATGCGTTTCAATCAATCCCCAAAGCCCTTTGACGCCGGACATCAGATGTCTGCGGGTAAGCCTGTTTTCAGCATACATATTTTCAATGGCCCTCGTATCCCAGCACTTGAGTACACGGCATTCAATGGGTCGGTTGGCATAAATTTTACACGCATTAGTATTTTCATCATAAAAAATACAGGACCAGGTAGTTGCCCGGCCCTTGATTTTAATAAGCTCACCGGTCACCGGTACCAAGTGTCCCTTTACATTGTCATAAGCTGGTTCACCCTTGCGAAGGGTATACAGATATCGGGTGTGAATCACCCCGTTTTCCACCAGAGACAGATCCTTGATGTGCAGCGCCGGCCCGCCTTTTTTGCAGCAGGTGCCGCAGCGTCGACATTCTGAAATCAAAATGATCGATTTTGAAACAGCAGGCATAAGGGGCTTCATGTATTTATCTGTTAAGCCTTGATGGGTGCGGCCTGTTCAAACGACTTCCGCCCGGGTGAATCCATAAAATGCATTTTTACCTACAGGGACTTGCCAAGCAGGTAAGCTTCGTATTTTGTATCGCTTTGTTGATATATTTCAAGCATGGCTTCAAATTTTTTTCGGGCACTGTTTTCCTTCCAGCTTAGCCAGCTTTCCATATTCTCCCAAGTACCGATTACCAGCACTTTATTCGGATCTTCCGGATCCAGCAGGGTTTCACCTGAAACATAACCCGCTCGATTCATTGCGCCAGCTCTGAATTCGGTAAGAAGGGCATTGATTTCCTTGGTCTTGCCTTCTTTGAAATGTCTTTTGATCAAAATTTTAACGAGCATATTGACCTCCCTTCAGCCTTGCCTGTTATAGCCATAAGCGGTAAAGACGAATATTTTCCGATTTTTCCCGCGTAACTTAACTACTGCCCGTCTATAAATGGTCTTTTTGCCCAATTCCATCGTTAGGCGGAAAAAATGATTCTCGGAATATCAAACATATGCCTTAAGGTTATTTTTGTGCATGCCTTGATCTTGAACAAAAACCCTCATTTCCGAATGAATATTAGCTAAATTATACGCCATCTTATTCGGTTTGACAACCGCTTTCCCGATCCGGTTCCATCCGGGCAATCTCATTTAGAAAACGACAGGGCGCTCATATGGCCGGCGGGAATTTTGCAAAAAATGTTTTTATTGACACAGTTTCATCAAAATATATATTAAATTAATAACATGGTTCATTATAACTCAAAAGTAGTTTGCACTGATAGAATAAAGTGGCTGTACCGGTATTCAGGGTTCAAACGGTCGAATAGGGTTGTGCCTGAACCTTTGCGCCGGATCAAAGATAAACCTTGTCGCTGAAAGGGATCGATTGATGGACGGAAAAATTCGCAGGGATATAAAACCTGGAATCGAAGTGGATATCGTGCTAAAAAAAGATCAGCGCAGTGGAACGCTGACCCGGGGCATTGTCAAGAATATACTCACCAAATCACCCAGCCACCCCCACGGAATAAAGGTCCGTCTGGAAGATGGGCAGGTGGGCAGGGTAAAAAAAATTTTAACCTAAACCGGCAAGCCAGAACCAAATTGAATACTGAAAAGTAAGAATTTCAGTATTTAGATACACCCCAAAAAACAATGGCCCCATTTTTAAAAAAATCAGTCCGAGTGCTTTTTTTTATCGTGCTGCTCATCTGCATGGCGGGCAGTGCATTGCTTGTGCTCCAGGCGCTTTTGCCGGGTTTGCTGGAATCAAAGCTGCTACCTGAACTGTCCGGCCGTATGGGAATTCCCAATCTTGACTGCCGCATCATTCGTATCGGATTGACAGGTGCTGATCTTGGGTCGGTGACAACAGGTTCATCCGGGACACCCGCCATCTCCATTGATACCCTTCGGGTCAAATATGGGCTCTTTGAACTTTTCAAAGGCAGGGTTCAAAATGTGCGCTTAAACGGCGTCCGTTTACAATGTACTTTACATAACGGAATTTTCTCCTTTCCGGGACTGGATTTTAAATCCATGGGGGGCCGAGGACAACCGAAATCCGGCACCGTCAACGGCACCAGGGTTTTTCCGGCCGAACACATCCAGGTACGCAGCGCCATCATGGTTCTCACATGGCAGGACACGCTTTACAGAATCCCTTTTGAACTCGATCTGCGCCCGGAGGAAGACAACCCGGGCAAAATACAGGGACTGCTGCGGTTCTATCCCCGGGGCCAGGCCCTTGACCTGGCCATCAGTGCGGACCTTGATAATAGAAAAAAGGCCGCATTCACCCTGCAAGGAAAGGACATCGACCTTGGGCGGTTTGCAGATATCAGCCGGAGGATTCCAGGGCTTGGCCTGAACGGCAATGTGGATATCAAGGCAAGTGCCGACATTGCCGTTTCCCCCTTTTTAATAAATACCCTGAATGCTGAGGTGATCTGGGAAAATGGCAGCGCAACCCTGCCAAACCTGAAAATAGCCACCCGGTCTCCTTCAGACACCGCTCCTGAACATGTAAAAATTAATTTGAACAAAAAAAATAAAAGCAAATGGCACCTCAGTGCGAATCATTTTAATATTGTCTCCCCTGCTCTAATAAAACTGTCCGACATCTCTTTTTCACTGGATACAAGGGGCAAAAAATATATGGCCGCAGGCCATTTTAGGTCCGAATTTACAAAAAACAGCGGCCCGGTGACCCTGGCAGCCCCCGTTAAAACCCTCTGGGATGTTCTGGCCGACGTTGAAAAAAATGGAGACTGGTCAGCCCAAATTGCAAATACCATTTTACCATCGTCAGTGGGCTGTTTTTTCGAAACCGGAAAAACAAGTTTGAGCACTGCGCTGCCGCTCCTGACGATATCAGGTGCCGGTACCCGTCACAGCGGCGATGCCACCTGGCAGCTGTCCTTAAAGGAGCTCTCGCTTAAAAATCCCGATGCCGGGATTGAATGCCCTGCTGTGCAGATAAAAGGTCGCATCGCCTTCAATCAAACCGAGGGGAAAACCCACCTGACAGCCACTGCAGATGTCGATATGCCCCAGACCCGCATCAGCAGTCAAAAAGATCAAGACCAGACGCGTCAAACCCAAAAATACCAAATCCATCTGCCCCGGCTTTATGTTTCAGGCGAGATCCAAAAAAAAGGATCAAGCGAACCGCAAATTACCGGTATGCTTAAATTTTCTAAAGCAACGCTTGATTTTATGGAACCCCGTATTCGATTGCAGGGCATCACAGGCAAGATCCCATTTGAATGGCCCGCGGCAACATCTCAACGAAATGGCAGTTTTTCCATTTCGGACATCCTCTACCGTGATCAATCCCTGGGGACACTGAAAGGGTCGGTCCGTCAAAAAGAAACCGGCGCCGTCTTTTCGACGGTTCATAACAACTTGCTTCTGCCCGGTCTTAAATTTTTTGCATCCGGCAGGTGGCACCTGGAACCCCAAAAAGACCGCCCCCTTTTCGAAATTAATTTCAGCGTTCCGGACTGGCACCCGGCCGGAGGATTCGACCTGGCAAAAATTCTACCCGGGGCAAAAGGGATTGTGGCCGGCGGCCATCTGTCAGCCAAGGGGAAACTATTTGTCGCCTCTTCCGGGCTGGCGGGTTCGGCCGCACTTGCCCTGAAACAGGGGTTTGTACAAATCGATACAAAAAAAATGAGCGTAGATGGGATCGACATGGCCCTTTCGTTCCCGAAACTGCCGTCCGTCAGAAGCGATGGTGGACAGTCGTTTGAATTCAAACGAGCCGTTTTTGGAGACATTACGGTTAACCATGGAAAAATAGCGTTTCAAATAGAGCACGGCAATACCCTGCTCATTGAAAAAGGCACCTTTGCCTGGTGCGACGGAAATATC
>CAZFXX010000034.1:0-17110 GCA_964522985.1 uncultured Desulfobacteraceae bacterium | reverse complement strand
TATACTATAAAATATAAACTTAATTTGTTCGGGGGAGTTATGAAATCAACAGCAAAAGAACTGAGATTCCACTCGAAAGAACTCATAGATTCAGTTTCCAGAGGCGAGGAAGTAGTTATCACCTTTCGTGGCAAGCCGTGCGCAAAGCTTGTTCCTTACCGGGAGGTTAAAAACAAAAAAAAAGAAACGGCATTGTTCGGAATGTGGAAAGACAACGATATGGCTGAGGATGTCAATGCGTATGTCAGGAATTTAAGGAAAGGAAGATTCTAAATGATTATCGATACGGATGTTCTCATTTGGTATCTGCGAGGAAATGAAAAAGCATATCAGGTCATTGATAATTCGAACAATTTCTTTATTTCCGTAGTGACCTATATGGAACTTGTTCAAGGGTTGAGAAACAAAAAAGAATTAAACGATTTACGCAAAGCGCTGCATATTTGGAATGCAAAGATTTTGTATATTTCCGAAGAGATATCTGCCAAAGCAATGTTTTACGTCGAGCAACATTTCCTGAGTCATTCAATGCGGCTAGCGGATGCACTCATTGGAGCGACAGCCATCGCTTATGGAAATCCAATTTTAACAGGGAATGACAAGCATTATAAAGTAATGAAAAACCTTCAACTCAAAAAATTCAGGCCTTAACGTCTCGGGGAACGCGGTCGCAACGCTAACTAATTGACATTGTAAATAAATTTTTCCCCAAATAAAAAACCGGGAGCGGTTAACCGCTCCCGGTTTTCATTTTAATACAATACAAAAAAATACGTCACATCTTAAATTAGAAACTGAGGCTCAACTGCGCAGCCAGTTCATAAGGATTGGCATCATTTTCCCACTGACCCTCGGAATGAAAACCAACAGGATCTATATAGGTAGACGCCGTTGTTCTGTCGCCGGCAAACAGGTAAGCACCGACCAGTGTAAGATTCAGGCCTTCGATCAGCTCGTAATTCACGTTCACATCGATTTCAGTACCCAGATCGCTTTCACCGGTGAAATCATCTTCAGCAAGCTTGGCCCACCACAGATCCAGATTCAAGCTCAACTTATCCATGGGTTTAAAGGTTGCACCTATATTGGCTGCCATGACATTGGAGATTTTGTCTTGCGGAGACCCATTGGAAACAACCTGATCAAGGGTGCCGTAGCCCATGATTTCCGCCCAATAGTAGCTCTGGCCATACCAGTACCCCTGTGACGGTACCCAAAAAGCCTCTAGATCGGAATCCACATCCGTACCTTCCAGATCCTGGCCGGAGGCATAAAAAAACTGGCCGTGAACGCTGGCCGGGCCCACATCGGCACTTGCGCCGAAAGCAGCCAAGTAAGCGCTGATATCAACACTGGTGATGGGAGAGTCTTTAATGTCGACGCTACCGGTTTCATAGATACCGGTAAACCACACCGAGGCAAAGCCAAGGTCGGCATCCAGGCTAAGACCCAGAAAATAAATATCCATGTCGGCAAAATCAACGGAGGTAGCGCCCTCAATATCATTCACATAGAAACCCTCTCCATTCCAAGATGACCAAGGGCCCTGCGGGGTAGCAAAATGGAATTCCGGATTATAGGCGCTGATATCATCAGAAGTCGCCCACATGAAATGCGGGTTCACGGTGACCTTATCACCGACGTTAAAGGTCGGGTCCAATAAAAAATAATCTACATCACTATCATTGGCGTCTTTACCCCAGCCGCCTTCATGGGCTTTGATCCAGTAAAAGGGAACTGAAAACCCTTCGCCGTTGAAGGTAATTTTTGCACCGGCAAAGTCATCACAGAACAGAAAGCCCCGGGCCAGGCAGGCACTTTGGATACCGAGCTTGGCATTTACCGAACCGATATTGAAATCGGCATAGGAATTTTTGATCTCCAATATACCCTTACCGTCCGAGCCTATATCAGCGTAATTGAGTCCCCAGGAAGCATCCATCTCAAATTTATTAACTAACTTCAAATTATCATTGATGACAGTCGTAAGGTAAAGCCGGGTCCGGGTATCCACCTCTGTAATGTCAAACTCCTCGGACTGATCTTCACCGGTAAAATTATTCAAGCTGTAGGCCCGGGTACGCCAATAACCGCCGATGGTGGTTTCCACGGCTGCCGCCGGCAGGGTAAACGCGACGACCAGCAGGGCTGCAAAAAACAATATACCTAATTTTTTCATCGTAAATTTCCTCCTTAACGGAATTAAATAAATTAACAGA
Organism: uncultured Desulfobacteraceae bacterium; assembly: GCA_964522985.1. Taxonomy (GTDB): domain Bacteria; phylum Desulfobacterota; class Desulfobacteria; order Desulfobacterales; family 4572-123; genus 4572-123. The sequence continues at coordinate 14,891 of CAZFXX010000034.1, read as the reverse complement.
AAACCTAATAATCATCTTTTCTTTTTACTCAAAACAGTGCTGCCACCCTCTCCCGCATCACCTCCTTTGGTATACACGCATTGTCAATAAAATCGAACCCTTTGCAACAAGATTCGACAAATTAAACGTATTTTTACCAGCACGTCATCCCAATGTCAAGCTTTTTATGCTTTAATTAAAGTAAATTTAAAGTGTTATACGCATCTGCAAGACTGATAAAAATATATTTTACAAACAAATTATGCCACATATTGGATCTCAGGCCTTTATGGCGCTGTATATTGCGATTTCCCCCGTTCAAGGGAGGACATAAAATTTAGCTTTAAAAAACCCCGTATCCATGGTAATTGAATCACTCCGATGCTTTACACATTCGGGAAATAAACTAAAGAGAGGGACGATCTTGAACCGATATGTTCTGCGGGTCTGCATCAGTTGCGCCCTTTTGCTGGAAATCGGCTGCACCGCCTTCGGGCATGGCCGCGATGCGCTTTCTCCCGACACGACGGTGCCCACCGCCAATGGGCAGGTTCATACCGGCGGCGGCAGGGGTATCAGCGGCGATGGAGAATGAGGGTGTTGATCAATCGTGTCGTCAGGATGGCGACACGGACCAAAAGGGGCGTTTCCATACCCTGTGATGCAAAAAAAACAAAAATTTTGACAAAAAACGAAAATATGATAACCATCCGAATCAGGCTCGACAACCTGGGGCCAGCCCATTAGTCAGCTCACCACTGTTATTACCCGTCATGACAGTGACCTGTTCAGCGGATCTTGCATAACAGATCCAGTCAGCTTTCAATTAAAAAGGAGTATACCATTGAAAATAAAAATACTGTCCATTCAACTGATCATTATACTTCTGATCGCGGCCATGCCGGTTTTCACCGGCGCATCCCAGGGGACATCCCCGGCGCACATCCTGATCCTGCCCTTTGAAATCAATGCGGAAAAGGACCTTTCGTTTTTGCAGAAAGGCATTGGGAACATGCTGTCCACCCGTCTTTTTCAGGAAGGTAAGGTGTTGCCCATGGAACCGGCAAAGGCGCATCAGGCCTATCAGGAAATATCCGGTCCCCTTGACCTGAAAACCGCCGTTACCCTGGGCGCCAAATTTCAAGCCGATTATGTGCTTTACGGCAGCCTCACCGTTTTCGGGAAAAGTATCAGCACCGATGCCCGTTTTGTGGATGTGCATCAGCAAAAAACAAGGGTCACGTTCAGTGAATTCGGCAAGGACCAGGGAGATGTGATCGGCCACGTCAATACCTTTGCCGGGCAGATCAATGCAAGGGTTTTCGGCCGCAAACCCCTTGCGACTACCGTGCAGGAACAGGCCGTTGAAACCCCTGTCAGCCGACAGGACCCCAATAAATTATGGGATGCGCAGGGCCTGCAGGTCTCCGAAGGCAGAACCGGAACCGGCAATTTTGCAACATCGGGGTCCCAGGGGCAAAGGCCCGCTTCATTCTGGAAAAGCCGTTCTTTTAAAACCGTAGTCACCGGACTGGCCATCGGTGATGTGGACGGTGATAAAAACAACGAAACCGTGTTTATCGATGAGCATACGATCTTTGTCTACCGCCAGGACAAGGACCGTTTTTTCAAAATAGCTGAAATCCAGGGCAGCTTGACCGACCGTTACATCGGTGTTGATGTGGCGGATATCAATGCCAACGGCCGATCTGAAATTTTTATAACCGGTGTACATGCGGAAAGCGGACGGCTTCAGTCATTTGTGCTGGAACATAACGGCACTAGCTTTACCCGGATTGAGGAAAATGCCAACTGGTACTTCAGGGTGCTGGATTTCAAGGACCGCGGTCATATCCTGCTGGGCCAGAAACAGGGCATGAAAGATATCTTTTCCGGCCCGGTCTATGAATTGCTATGGCAAAACGGAACCTATGAGCCGGTACAGCAGCAGGACCTGCCCCGGGGTGTCACTGTTTTCGGATTTGCCAGAGGCAAGATTACCAGCGACGGCCGGGATATGATTGTAGCCTTTACGAAAAACGATTACCTGTATCTCACCGATGCCATGGGAAATGAAGAATGGAAAAGCAGTGACCGCTACGGCGGCAGTGCCACTTACCTTGAACCGCGAACCGGCAAGACAGCCCAATCAAACCAGGCCGATGATGACGCCGATGCCATGGATCGGATCTATCTGTCTCAGCGCGTCTTTGTAAAAGATCTGGACAAAGACGGCAAAAACGAAGTGATCGTGGTCAAAAACAAGGGGGTTGCCGGACGGAGACTCGCGCGGTTTCGGATATTTAAAAGCGGACACATCGAATGCCTGGGATGGGATAACGTGGGGTTGTTTAATAAATGGCGCACCCGGGAAATATCCGGTTATATCAGCGATTATGCCATTGCCGATATCGATAATGACGGCAAGGATGAACTGGTCTTTACCCTGGCCACCCGAATCGACTCGGTCGTCAGCAACGGCAAAAGCGCTATTGTATCCCAGGAGATTGAGTAGGGTAGAACACCTTTTACTTTCATCCGTTTTGTCATGCCATTTTGGCTTCCGCCAGATCAAGTACTTTGGCCTGAACACTATCAAGCACGGAATCTCGAATAAACGTACTCGCGTTAAGGATCTCAATACCAATCAGTTCCCCTTCGGCATTAAGTTCCGCCGTGATATTTGGGCTAACCTCCACACTGCCCGCCTCTGGTTCATCCGATATGGCAAGATGAATAACGTCGTCATTCTTGAAGTATGACATGCGCGTTTTATTCATTCTTAAACCTCCATGATTTAATTCGAGAGTTGATTTGTTGCCGGCTTGTTGCATGAATCGTTACGGGCGTCAGTGTACACCCCTTTAACTCATATGGTATCATGACGATCAGTTTTTCGTGCCGGCCAATCGCGACCACACGCCCTGTTACCGTGTCCACATATCGCTCAGAAGAGTATCGCAAGATTTGCTCGATCGTCGCAAAATTGTATCCCCGCAAACTTAGCCGGTACTTCATATACTCGGTCCATACAATCGTTGCCTCCTCCATCTTTCCTCCCCCTTCTCCGATTAACCAACCCGGATAAACCGGTGTTGTTGAAAGGGCGTACGCCGGAAATAACAAAATACAAACACCAAATGATAAACAAAAAATTTACCTTTAAATTATTGTAATTTTTTTCATCACGATATGAAATAATCATTATTTGTAAGGTGGGATTTCACAACTCATCAAACCCCATTTCTTTTGTTTGTCCCGATTCAAATTCCCGCATCGCTTTTACAGTCATCTTGTTAAGGATGTCTTGTGAATTATCGAGTGTCGTATCCCACCGACGCTCCCATTCAATTTCATGTAAAAATTCTCTGGCAAGTACATCTTGCAAATCCACCGGCAATGCGGATGTCTTTTTAAAAACTTGTTTTAATAGTGCCGTCATGGTTTATTCTCCAATAAATAGAATTTATAAAAATATTACCATGGAGCGAGATCATTTGTCAAATTCTTGATTTATCATGCATATGGATATGTCAGATATTTTCATAAATCCGTGATACGCTGAAGTTCAGTTCAATGCCGATCGACTTAAAAATCGTTCAAACCATTTGCTTCAGTTTCCGATGCCAAATATTTTCTTTCTATTTTTCAAAATTCATGTTATGAGTTCAGTCCATGAAAAAATAATCATTCAGTTTTTCAAAATTGTTAAAATTTAATCCGGTTTCATTAAACAAAACAGGCGGTCGATTTTTACCGGAAAGATATCCGTGCCGTAAAGTTAAAGGGCGGGCACTGCTCACCCGGACCAGCCTGAATTATTTTTAATAAAAACAATAACTTACTCATTAACCGGGAGCTGTGTCGAATTGAAAAAATTTAGAGTGCCGTCTGTTTGCCCTGTCCTTTTTTTCTTTATTTTATCATTTTTTTTTATTTTATCAACTGTTTATACAAATCCTGCCGTTGCCGGCGATAAAGCCCGGGTACTGGTCCTGCCGTTTACCATTCATGCCGAAAAAGACCTTTCTTTTTTAAACCCGGGCATCATGGGCATGCTCTCGTCGCGCCTGTCCGCCCAGGGACGGGTTACCATTATCAAATCGCAGAAAAGCGTTTCGGACGAGCAGGCTGCCCTGGCACTGGCCAAAACGCTTGATGCGGATTATCTCCTCATGGGCAGCCTGACGGTTTTCGGCAACAGTGTCAGCACGGATGCCCGATTTCTTGAGGTGCCCACCGGCAAAGTGCTGGTGCCCTTTAATCGCTTTGATCCGGACCAGGGAGCGGTCCTGAGCCATATCAACACGTTTGCCGGGCAGATCAACACAGGGGTCTTGGGCACGCCGGCCCGGCAGACCGCATCTGAACCGGCCGCAGCACCTCCCTTGCCGGTCGCCGTCACCGCTCCCCGGGCGGTCATAGCCCCTTCGCCACAACCGGTCACCCCGGTAATTCAGAAACCGCAGATCGTTCCGGTCAAACCGGCAGCAACCGCGATCGAACCTGAAATCCTGAAAAGCAAAAATTTTAAAACGGCAATTCAGGGCCTGGCCGTCGGAGATGTGACCGGAGATGGCAAAATTGAAATTGTGTTCACTGGAAATAATACGGTTTTTATCTATCGTCTGGCAGATGGGCAGTTTATCGAGGTGACCCAAATCAAGGGCCGAAAATACAACACCTATTTAAGTCTCGACGTGGCAGATATTAATGGCAACGGCCCGGCCGAAATCTTTGTCACCAGTATCGATCCCAAAGGACGATTGAACTCCTTTGTTCTCGAATGGAATGGCGCGGGGTTCAAACGAACCGTCGACCATGCCGCCTGGTATTTCCGGGTTGTCAAGGGGGCGAAAGGCAGCAATCTTCTGGCCGGTCGTAAGCAGGGCCTTTCCGGTATCGGCAACGAGTACGCCCTTGATCCGGCCGAGAACCTGTTTTTTGATAAAATAAAGGAACTTCAGTGGAACGGGCGCATTTATGCGTCTATCAGGACCCTGAATTTGCCCAAATGGGTTAATCTGTTCGGCTTTTCCTTTGGCGATGCGTTAAATAAAGGCGATGCTGCTCTGGTCGCATTCAGTGACCGGGACAAACTGCAGGTGTTGAACAAAAACCGTGAAATTGAATGGGAAAGCGGTGAACGCTATGGCGGCAGTTTGCGGTATCTTGAATACCCGGATCCCACCGACCCCAAACATATGGAACGGTATTACCTGCCCCAGCGTGTTTTTGTCTCGGATATGGATAATGACGGCAAAAACGAAATCATCGTTGTCAAAAATCAAGATATCACGGGCCACTATTTTTCACGCTTCCGGTCATTTAACAGCGGTCGGATCGAATGCCTCGTATGGACCAAACTCGCTTTCAAGCCAAAATGGAAAACAGATGATGTCGCCGGATACATCAGTGATTATGCCATTGCCGATTTAAATAATGACGGTCACGATGAAATCATTTTTGCCGTCAGTGCAAAGAGCGGATTAAGCGGTGTTCTCAGTGGACGGAAGACCAGTTACCTGGTTTCATGGCGGCCGGTACCATAAATAATTCAACCTCTTTCATGAGTGTGACTCACAACCAAGGATGAAAATGCTGATGAATGGATTCTATCAATTACATAAAAATCGATCGCGCGTAAGCGCTTCCATATTCAGAATTCATAATTCAGCACTTTCTTATAAAAAGGGGGTGATACAACCACGCCAGCAGAATGAATTTTAAACAAAACAGATGAAATGGTAAACCTATAAACTCTATTAGGAGGAGAAAACAGATGAAAAAAATTACCATGATTGCCGTGGCCATCTTAGCGATCTGCCTGATAAGCGTACCGGCCATAGCCCTGGATGTAGACTTCTCAGGGTCATTGCGACTCCAGGGGCTCTACCACCAGCATGAGGATCTCAGGGAGACATCATCCTCGAATGCCTGGTTTGATCAGCGCTTCAGACTGAAGACCACCTTCAAGGTATCCGACAACCTGACCGTAGTTACCCGCATGGACGCCCTGGACGGCAAGAAATGGGGCAAAAATATTGATGAGGACAATAACTGGGATGCCAATGTCTCATTAGACGCCGCCTACATGATCGTAAAGACGCCCATCGGCGGTTTTCTGGCCGGTCGCTTCCCCACCACCTGGGATGACAACGGCTTTGGCGACAGCCAGGGCAACCGGGAGCGGATCTATTATGTCCTGCCCATCGGCAACTTCCAGGCGGCCCTTGTTTATGAAAAGTGGCAGGAATTCGACAGTGTGGAAAATCCCATTACCGGGTCTGATACCGGTCTGACGCAGTCCGATACGGACGATGACAAATATCTGTATTCCGTCAGCTACAAAACGTCAACCCTGAAATACGCTCTGGGCGGCGGATTATACCGCGTAAAAACCTTTGTAGACCTGGGCGGCGGTGATGATTCATGGTATCAGCTGAACACGCTGGGTGCATATATGGCAAATGGCGGCACTCTGAATCCGACTTACGGCATTCCGGATAATCCAGCAATCCTTGGGGCCGTAGTGCCTGGGGCTGTAGCCAATGCCGAGGCGAACGGTAAACCCGTGGAAGCCAATGCATGGCTGTTCAGTCCCAGCATCATCGGTGATATAGGCCCGGTTCATCTGGATATCGAGGGCGTTTATGGTATTGGTTCGGGATCTTATGACTACTTGAATGCGAAACTGACTGGATACGGACTGGACCCGATAGACGACGTGGATGTTGAGGTCTACTGCTTTAATGCCGAAGGTAAATACACGGCCGGAGCGTTTACCTTCCAGGCCGGCTATGCCACCTTCAGCGGTGATGATGGTTACGGAGATGGTGATGATTCCGGCAAAGTGACCACTTACGGTATTTTTGAAAGCGGTTCCGGCTGGCAGAAGACCTTTCTCCTTTTCGGCGAAAACGAAGTCAATGGCGTCAACCATAATCTGGGCGGCATCGGCAACCTGGCCAGCGACTATATGGGTTCCGATGGCCTGCACTACAGCCGGGCCCTGGTAAACGGCTATCAGGCCTGGTATGCCGGGATCGACTACGCGGCTCGGGAGAACCTGACCCTTGGCTTCATCTGGCTGACCTCCAAGGCCGACAAGGTCAAGGATACCGAAACGCGAACCACATATGTTCCCTACTATGACGCGACCATGAACGGCGGAATGGGTGGAATGGGTATAGTACCGGTGACCATCCCCGGTGAAAAATGGGACGATGACCATGGCAGCGAATATGATTTTACCCTTACCTGGGATATTTTTGAAAACCTGGAATATAAGTTTATCGCCGCCTATCTGGATGCCGGCGACTACTGGAAACAGGGTATTGAAGATGCCGAGGTGGAAGACACCTATTCCCTGTACAACAGCGTGACATTAAGCTTCTAAAACCGGATCGCTTGACCATCAGCGGGCAGTTTTTTTATCTCGCTGTAAAACAATACAAAGAGCCCCGGGATCAGTGATCCCGGGGCTCTTTGTGTAGTAGGGCAGATCTTATGAGAAATCGCCATATCGGGTAAGGTTTAAAATATATCTGCAGACCCCCATATAGCCGTCATCTGTGGCGCTTCAGCACCCGGATTCTCTATCGTAGGGTGGGCTGCGCCCACCGATTGATTGAAATCCTTATCTTTTTTTTTAGATCCGCGTAATCTGCGTAATCTGCGAATCAAAACAGGGTTACACGATCCGGCCGAATGATTTTTCAATAAACCGGAGGGTCCATTTGATCCAGGTGGGCCGGCCATGGGGACAGTTGGAGGGGTTTTCGCAGGCATCGAGCTGCTTGAGCAGGGCCTGTACCTGTTGATTGGAAAGCACCTGGTGGGCCCGGATGGCACCGTGACAGGCCATGATTTCCAGACAATGATCCAGCATTTTTCCCGGATCTGCCATGATGCCGGTGGCCGCCGCCTTTTCCACCAGTTCGACAATCATCGGTCCGTTTTCCCGGCCCGCCAGCAAAGCCGGAACCGCCTTTACCACGAATGTATTGCCGCCAAAGGGTTCAATTTCAAGACCGGTTGAATGTAAATCCGGGATCATTTTTTCCAGCAGCCCGGCTTCCCTGTAGCCCAGTTCAACGGTTTCGGGCATAAGCAGTTTCTGGACTGCGGGTTTTGAATCTTTTTGACGCTTTTTAAGCTGTTCAAACACAACCCTTTCGTGAGCCGCATGCTGATCGATGAGAATCAGCCCCTCTTTTGATTCACAAAGGATATAGGTATTGCGGAGCTGGCCGATGATTCTCAAATCCTGGAAAAAGGATTTCTGCCATAAAGAAGGCCTGGGATCAGGGGGCGTCGAAGGGAAAGCCGTCACCGGCGGGCGCGTCTCCGGTTTTTGATATCCAAAATCGGCTGTGGGTTGTCGCACATGAGAATGGGTCTCTTCGGCAATTTTGTCCGCACTGAACCCGGAGTGCGGGTTTTCAGGCGGGCTGTACCTGCGGGCCGGCCCAGATTCAAGTACCGAATCATTGGCCCCTTCTCCTCGGGGTTTATCCACTTCCGCCCATTTTGAGCGATCAAAATTCCGCAGGGCCCCGGCTACGGCATGGGCAAGGGCATCGTGTACCTGTTTTTGTCGGGAAAACCGGACCTCATGTTTGGTGGGGTGCACGTTGACATCCACCTGGTCCGGCGGGACTCGAACAGATATCACGGCCAGGGGAAAACGTCCTTTCATCAGGTGGGTTCCGAATCCTTGGAAAAGGGCATGCAGGATAATGCGGTCTTTGACAAACCGGCCGTTGACAAAAACATAAATTCCCCGGGATGTGCTTCGCACGGACCGCGGCGAACATATCCAGCCGGACAGACAGACGTCCGGTGTTTCCATATCGATGGGCAGAAGATCATTTTTGCTGCCGTGGCCAAACAGATCCTTCACCCGGTCCGCCGGGTGGGCCGCTTCGGGCCAGTCTTTAACCATCCGGCCGTTGTGCACAAGCCTAAACCGGACATGGGGCCAGCCCAATGCCATACTGGCCATCATATCACCGATATGGCCCATTTCCGTATTGATGGTTTTTAAAAATTTTCGGCGCGCCGGGGTGTTGTAAAACAGGTTTTTAACCGTAATCATGGTCCCGACAGGGGCACCCACATCGCCCACATTCCGGATCCGGCCCCCTTCGATGATAATCTCGGTCCCCGCATCGGAGGCCCGGTCCCGGCTGATCAGTGAAAACCGGGACACTGAGGCAATACTGGGCAGGGCCTCCCCGCGAAACCCCAAGGATTTGATGGCAAACAGATCCTTATCATTGTAAATCTTACTGGTGGCATAGCGCTCGATGGCCAGCAGGGTATCGTCCCGGTTCATCCCGGCACCATTGTCCGCCACCCGGATCAGAAAACGCCCCCCTTTTTCCACCTCCACTGTGATGCGTGTACTGCCGGCATCCAGGGCATTTTCAACCAGCTCTTTTACCACCGACGCCGGCCGCTCCACCACCTCGCCGGCGGCAATCTTGTTGGACAGGATCTCGGGAAGTATCTTGACTTTTGACATGGGGGAAGTTTATCCGCTTACGAAAGTTTAATGTTGAAAACTGATTATTTAAAGGTATTCTATCTTGTGGCGGGCACAGCCCACCCTACGATGGCTTACCCTTTTTCTCTGCGATGAATCGAAGCAAAAATTCAGAATCCTTTGGCGACAGGTTGAATTTTACGGCAGCCCGGGCCGCCAGGTCCTTTCTGTCACTATCCGACGCTTCATGGACCTGTTCTGCAATCCATTGTACCGCTTTTCTAAGGTCATCTCCCTCGGGTTGTATGCTCATGGTGTTTTCCTTCTTATTTTTTTTAAACGGTATTTTGCCTATTTGGTGGGCACAGCCCACCCTACGATGGACATTGCAATCCGTTGATTAAAATTACAGCACCGGTGTTTGACGGTGAAAGTCGGTGGCCTGTTCAAAATTATACGCCACCTTGAAAAGCATTTCTTCATCCATGTGTTTTGCCAGCATCTGCAACCCGATGGGCAGGCCTTTTTTTGAAAATCCACATGGCACCGACATGGCCGGTATACCGGCCAGGTTGGGCGAAAGTGTAAAAATATCAGATAGGTACATGGTCAGGGGGTCATCAATTTTTTCCCCTATTTTAAAGGCCGGAGTGGGGGCCACCGGAGAAAAAATGACATCACAGTTTTCAAACGCCTTTTTAAAATCCGCCATGATAAGGGTCCGTACCTGGGACGCTTTGCCATAGTACGCATCATAATATCCCGCGGAAAGCGAATAGGTCCCTAAAAGAATCCGCCGCTGGACTTCCGCGCCAAAACCTTTGGACCGTGTGCTGCGATACATATCCATCAGGGCGGTTTGCGCTTTGTCCCGGCATCCATACCGGACCCCGTCATAGCGGGCCAGATTGGAAGAAGCCTCCGACGTGGCGATCACATAATAGGCGGCCACGCAATATTCGGTATGCGGTAGAGAGATATCGATACATTCGGCACCCAGGTCTTTGACGGTTTTGATCGCATTTTCCACGGCAGCGGCAACTTCGGGATCCAGGCCGTGGGCCGACCGGTACTCTTTGGGAACCCCCACCCGGATCCCCTTGAGGCCCTCTTTGAGCTGGGCCGTATAATCCGGGACATCCTCGGGAACAGAGGTCGAATCGGCAGCATCATATCCAGCCAGAGCATTCATCAACAGCGCACTGTCTGCAACATTTCCGGTAAGCGGGCCGATCTGGTCCAGGGATGATGCAAAGGCCACCAGCCCAAAACGGGACACCCTGCCGTAGGTGGGTTTGATCCCCACAACACCGCAATGAGCGGCCGGCTGACGGATAGAACCGCCGGTATCGGACCCCAGCGCCCCAAGGCACATGTCCGCCGCTACCGCAGCGGCCGACCCCCCGCTGGAACCGCCGGGGATACGTTCCAGGTCCCAGGGGTTACACGTCGTCTTGAATCCCGAATTTTCCGTGGAGGAACCCATGGCGAATTCATCCATGTTCAGCTTGCCTACGATAACGGTATTTGTCTTTTTGAGCTTTTTAATGACGGTGGCATCATAGGGTGGAATGAAATTTTCAAGAATTTTTGAACCGCAGGTGGTGCGCAGATTCCGGGTACAGATCAGGTCTTTTACACCGATGGGAATACCGGTCAGGACCGTCATTTCTCCTCTGGCAATTACCCGGTCGGCCGCCGCCGCCTGTTCAAGAGCGGTTTCCGCGGCAATGGTAAGATACGCGCCCACCTGATCTTCCACCGAATCAATCCGGTCGAGTACGGCCCGTGTCAGTTCCCGTGAAGATATCGCCCTGCTTTTTAAAAGCCCGTGGGCTTTTTGTATTGTCAGCTCATACAGTTTCATAACGTTATTATTCTCCAATCCGGCTGTGCGGCCCATTCACCACGCATCCGTCAAAACTCAAAATTCCCGAGCACCTATCCCACAACCTTAGGCACCAGAAAGCTACCGGCTTCTTCTTCCGGCGCATTGGCCAGGGCCTTGTCCCTTTCCAGATGTCCGGCAGGCTCGTCTGCCCGGAACGCATTGGTCAGAAAAATGGCATGGGAAGTCGGTTTCACATCTTTTGTATCGACATGATTCAGGGTGTCCACATATTCGAGTATGGTGCCGAGCTGTCCGACAAAGGTATCTATGGATTCTTCATCCAGCTCCAGACGGGCCAGGTCAGCCACATGCAGGACCTCTTCTTTTGTAATCTTCATCATTGCCCCATGGTGTTTGAAAGTGAATAGTTACCTTCTCAACAGCAGCCCGTCAAAACCGATCTTTTTCAGTTGTTTTAAAACAATTTCCCCGGCGGCCCTGGTTTGAAAACCGCCCACCCGCACCCTGTGCCAGGTCCCTTTGCCGGGGATACCGGCCGAAACCCGGTATGCCTGATACCCACTGGCCTTAAGCTTTGCCGCCATTTTATCGGCCTGTTTTGGATCCCTGGTCGCGGCCACTTGAATGATAAAATTACCGACAGGCTGCTTTTTTACCACTTTAGCAACGGCGTCGGGTTGCAGGGTATTACGCTTGGCGGTTTTGTTTTGAAATGTCTGATTTTTTAAAGAGGTCTTCGACTTATTCGATACAGCTTCAGGTAAAACCGGTGCTTTCACAGGTTTCAACTTTTTCGGAATGGGAGCCGCTCCAAATTCAGCAAGACCTTTTGTAAAATATTCACTGTCATCTTTCTTTTTTTTCAAAATTTCATAAAAACCAAGGTCCGGTTTGACTGAATCCGATTTCTTCTCAATTTTATAGCGTTTTTCTTCCTTTTTAATGACCGCCCGCCGCAGGTCCGCCAGTTCATCCTGCAACGCTGAAATATCGAACCGCACCGGCGCGGTACCCCGTCCCACCAGGACGCCCAGCACGAACATCCAGGCACAGATAAAAAAAATCAGACAAAACCAGGTCGCCATCCCCTTACGGGTCAGGGAATAGGCGATGGCCTGTTTTCCCGGCGCCGGCTTTTTCTTTTGATTCTTTTTCATGGTCACATTTTATCCGGCGCCGACACCCCAAGCAATCCGAGTCCATTACGAATGACCTTCTGAACCGCTCCCACCAGATACAACCGCCCCATGGCCAGATCCGAGTCATCGGTCAGTACCCGGTGCCTGTTGTAATAGGCATGAAACAATGATGCCAGATTCATCAGGTAATAGGTAATCCGATGCGGTTCCATCAGCTTTGCACTGAAGGCAACGGTTTCGGGATATCCGGCCATCGCCTTGATGAGCTGCATCTCTTCGGGTGCCTGGATCAAAGCCAGGATTTCGGGGTCACCACCGGTTTCTTTGATCCCCCGCTCCCGTCCCTTGCGAATGATGCTGGCAATCCGTGCATGAACATACTGGACATAATACACCGGATTGTCGTTGCTCTTTTGTTTGGCCAGTTCCAGATCAAAATCAAGGGAACTCTCGTAATGACGGGTCAGAAAAATAAAACGGGCGGCATCTCTGCCCACATCATCGACGACATCTTTCAAGGTAACGAATTCTCCGGCCCGGGTGGACATGGCCACCGGCTCTCCGGCCCGCATCAGGTTTACCAGATGAACGAGAATGACGTCAAACTGATCACGCCGCTTCCCGGAAGCTTCGATGGAAGCCCGCATCCGGGGGATATAGCCATGATGGTCCGCACCCCATACATCCACGACTTTATCAAACCCGCGGCTGTATTTTTCCTGATGATAGGCAATATCCGATGCAAAATAGGTGGTCCGGCCATTGGAGCGGACCACGACCCGGTCCTTTTCATCTCCATAGTCAGTGGTCCTGAACCACAGGGCATCATCCTTTTTATAGATAATCTCCTGCCGCTGAAAATCCTTTATCACACTGTCTACAAGACCGTTATCAAAAAGACGCTGTTCGCTGAACCATTTATCATATTTTACCCCAAAGGACGCAAGATCCTCCCGGATGCCGGTAAGTATGACGCCGGCTGCCAGCCGGGCGCAGTACATGATTGCCTCATCCGCTTCTCTGCCTAGCAGATCATCGCCTTTATCACGACGAATCGTTTCGGCCAGGTCACTGATATAAGCCCCCTGGTAACAGTCCTCCGGAAAATTGATTTTTTCTCCGAAAAGTTCCCGGTAGCGCAAAAATACTGATTTTCCAAGGGTCTGGATCTGGCGGCCCGAGTCATTGATATAATACTCCCGCTGCACATCAAATCCGGAAAACGCTAAAATAGATGCCACGGCATCACCCACGGCAGCCCCCCGCCCGTGTCCCACATGCAGCGGCCCTGTGGGATTGGCACTGACAAACTCTATCTGCACTTTTCTGCCTCGCCCTATCTTTGAGGCACCATAGGATGGCCCTGCATCATAAGCCATACGCAAAAACGACAGCCAGGCAGATGGGTTGATAAAAAAATTGATAAATCCGGGCCCTGCAATCTCGGTTTTTGCCAGAATGCCGTCCTTATCATTCATGTGACGTAAAACAGCCTCGGCGATTTTGCGCGGCGCCATTTTCTGTTCCCTGGCCATAATCATGGCCAGATTACTTGCAAAATCCCCCTGGCGCTCTATCTTGGGGACTTCAACTTCAACGGCAGGGAATGAAGCCGACGGCAATTCGCCGTGTTCATGGGCGCGGGTTGCGGCATCTATGACCATATCGGCAATTTTTTGTTTCATCTCGATATAACTTTCCTATTTTGTAACTGTTCACGATTGCACCATTACCAAAAGCTTTAATTCATAGAAACTTTTGGCGGTTAAGTCAAGAATCTTCGGTGCCGGTTCACATCTGGTTTTTTTATTAATTAACCGTTGGATTTTGGATTGACAAAACCTGTTGTCTACTATAAGCATACAAACAGCACTGTAGCGCAGAAGCGCACAAAAAATCAAAACGGTTTAAATTCGACAAGCCACGAAAAAATAATACCACGAAGGTAGCGACAACATGGAAATCATGTGCGCATTCGTGGTTTTTTTGTCTCAATCGGAGGTAAAAAATGAAAAAAATTTATTTGTCTGTGGTATTTTCTGTTGCGCTGTTCATCATGGTCTCACCGTCTACAGCTCATTTCGGTATGGTCATTCCTTCCGATTCCATGGTTATGCAGGACGATAACCGTAAAATCAACCTGACCCTTTCCTTTTCCCATCCCTTTGAGGGCCAGGGCATGGAACTTGTCAAACCGAAAGGTTTCAACGTTTGGGCCAACGGCAAAACGTTGAATCTGCTCGATACACTGCAAAAAACTGTGGTTATGGGGCACACGGCCTGGGATACAAACTACCGTATCAAAAGACCCGGTGTCTACATGTTTTACATGGAGCCCCAGGCATACTGGGAACCGGCTGAGGACTGCTTTATCATCCATTATACCAAAACAGTGGTGACGGCCTTTGGCGATGATGAGGGATGGGATACC
>CAZFXX010000033.1:0-17340 GCA_964522985.1 uncultured Desulfobacteraceae bacterium | reverse complement strand
TCTGCTCACCGGTGCCCAACAGGGAATTGGGTATAATGGTCACCGTCACACTGCCGGGTGTATATTCAACTTGGATCTCGGCAATCCGGCCCCCGGCTTCCGCACGAATGGTAACCGTTTCCGGCGCATTGCCGCTGGTCAGTGTGGCAATGGCGTTACCACCCGCCGTAGTACCGGTGGGACTGATACTACCGCCGCCGGACCCCTGAATGGAAAAACTGACCGGGGTTCCATCAGGCGCACTGCCGCCGCCAACAATCGTCAGGGTTGCTGTGATGGTGGCCTGGGTGGCACCATCGGCCGGGAGTGTCTGTGGATCTGCACTGAGGCTAATGCTTGAAATGGCCGGCCCAATCAGGGTGATGGGCGTATTCACCGTCACGCCGTTGGTGGTCTGGACGGTAATAGTGTCGATCCCTCCACCCGGAACCGAAGCCGGCGCCGTATATTGATTATTGGTTACACCGTTGGCAGTGGTCGCCGTCAGGCTGGTCAGCGTCCCGGATACCGCACTGAAGGTCAGGGTTTCACCGTCCACAGGATTATCATGGGCATCCAGAACCGTTACCCGGATGGTACTTATGCTGGTTCCATCCGCCGTCAGATTAGCCGGGGTTGCAGACACCGTCATACTGGCAGCGGCCCCCGGGGTAAAATTGACGGTAGTAGAACTTGACAAACCACCGACCGTTGCGGTGATGTCGGCCGTGCCCAGATTGACAGCGCTGGTAAGTGTCACGGTGGCAATACCGGCAGTGGTAGTTGCGGAAGGCGCCGAAAGGCTTCCGGCGGTAGCGGTAAAATTGACAACAGTGCCGTCCGCTACATCATTTCCGGTATTATTTTTCACTACAGCACGTATCTGGGTAGAGGAAATGCCGTCGGCGACAATGGCATTGCTGCCCGCACTGAGGGAAACCGATCCGATCGGTGCCGCTATCAAGGTGATGGAGACTGTATCTGTCACTCCGTTTGTTGCGGTTCCGGTAACAGTATCCGTGCCGCCGCCGACAGCTCCCGGCACCGTGTAGGTGACCGTGGCAATACCACTGGCATTGGTAACGGCAGTCGCAGCCGAGACACCGCCGCTACCGCCTGAGAAGCTGATGGTTTCATCGGCAATCGGATTGCCCGCCGCGTCTGTCGCCGCCGCCTGAATAACACTGGTGCTGATGCCATCAGCCGTAAGGTTCACCGGTATTGCCGTCAGGCCAACGGTGTCAACCGAACCGGCGATAAAAAGCACGCTGACCGAATCGTTTACACCACCGGAGGTTCCGGAAACCGTAACGGTTCCAATATTTGTTGAGCTTCTCAGAGTAACGCTGGCAATGCCATTAACGGTTGCAGCTGTTTCTAAGGGCAGAATAGTGCCGGCTGTGGTGCTGAAAGTCACAGTTGTACCGTCAATCACATCGTTTCCATTAGCATCCGTGACCGTTGCACGAACCAGTGTACCGGAGCTTCCATCTGCCACTATAGAGCTACTGCCGACACTAAGGGATATACTGCCGATTTGAACGGCGATAATACTGATATCTGCCGTATTGGCTGTTCCATTGGCTGAAACCACCGTAATCGTATCACTGCCCCCCACCGGAACTGTGGATGGTGCAAAATAGGTGGCCGTGACAAAACCGTTTTCGTCGGTCACGCCAAACCCGCTGCTCAATCCCACGGTATTCACTGAACCGGAAACAGCACTGAAATCGATTCTTTCACCATCTACGGGATTCCCATTAGCATCCGTGGCCGTGGCATAGAGAACGCTGCTGTTGCTGACGCCACTGGAAAGGTTGTTCGGCACGGCCGTCAGTGAAATCGCAGCCACTGGCCCCGCCACAAATATCACTTCGGTTGAGGCTGATTTGCCACCGGCCGTTGCGGTGACCGTGGCACTCCCGAGATTCGTCGGACTGGTCAAGGTCACACCAGCAAAACCGTTAACTGTTATCGCACTTGAAGCAGACAAAGAACCTGTTGTGGTGCTGAAATTAACGGTTGTACCATCAGGGACACTATGATTGCTGGTATCGGCAACCGATACCGTAACCGGCGTGCCCGATACTCCGTCAGCGATGATACTGCCGTTTCCGACATCTATGGCCACACTGCCAATCTGGACGCCAAGAATATTCAACAATACGGATGTGCCGGTTCCATTCGTAGCTTCAGCCGTAATTGTATCGGTACCAACGGCCGGCACTGCATTCGGCGCCGTATAGGTCACCGTGGCAACACCGCTCGTATTGGTGTCGGCCGTAGCCGAAAGGGTACCGCTGAGAGCCGAAAAGCTGATGGTTTCACCGGTGATGGGGTTTCCGTTGACATCTGAGACTACGGCGCGGACCGTACTTGCGCTGATTCCGTCTGCTGACAAATTGTCCGGCGTTGCCGTCATGGCAACACTGCTGACCGCACCGGCGATAAAACTGATATTTGTCATATCACTCACACCGCCGGCCGATGCCGTGATCGTTGCACTCCCGAGATTGATCGGGCTGGTAAGGGTCACACTGGCAATACCGTTAACCGTTGTAGCGGTCAGGGCCGACAAACTTCCTGCCGTGGTACTGAAACTGACCGTAGTGCCATCCTCCACAACTCCGCCCCCATCATAGACCGTTGCCGTAACCAGGGTACCGGAAGCGCCGTCTGCAACAATTTCACTGCTGCCCGCGCTGAGATCAAGGTTATCGACCTGAGCGGCATTAATATTCATAGTAAACGTACTATTGGTGCCGTTGGTTGATACAGCCGTTATGATATCGGTGCCGGTGACGCCAGCGCCGGGTACCGCTAATGGGACCGTATAGGTAATACTGGCGATGCCGCTGACATTTGTAACGTCTGTGACCTGAGATATGTCACCACTAACGGCATTAAAGGTAATGGTTTCATTGAATATTGGGTTCCCGCCGGCATCTCTTGCCACTGCCCGGATGGTACTCTGGCTGGAGCCGTCTGCTGAAAGATTACCGGGGATGCCGGTCAGGAAGATGGTGTCCACCGGTCCTGCAATAAAATTAACTTCGACAGAATCATTCCATCCATCAGCATCAGCGGTGACGGTAGCTGTGCCCAGATTTGTGGAGCTGGTCAACAGAACACTTGCCAGTCCACTGGCGGTTGAAACGGATGTGGCGGAAAGCGTGCCTGCGGTGGTCACAAAATTAACAACGGCACCGGTAATGAGATGTCCATTCGTGTCCTTCACTGTAGCGTTTATGCGCGACCGCGATGCCCCGTTGGCAACGATACTATTCGATCCTGAAACCAGTGTTATCGATCCCACCATGGCCGGATTAAGGGTAATGTCCACCGTATCAAAGGTACCGTTATTGGACTGGGCCCTCACGATTTCCGTACCTGCAACAGCAGACGCCATATACGTCACGGTGGCAATGCCGTTTGTGGTTGTGGCGGTGGGAGGAATAGAAATGGATCCACTGCCGCTGATAACCTCAAAGGTTATTTTTTCACCGTCCCCGATTACATTATTGTTGTCATCATAAACAACGGCTCTTAATTCGCTGGTGCTGGTACCGTTGGCATCCAGATTTATCGGGGTTGCAGACAGCACAATATGATCCACAACACCACTTAAAGTAACCCGTGCCGTGTCGGATACACCGGCCGAAGAGGCGGTAATATCGGCAAAACCAAAACCAACGGCAGCAGGACTGGTCAATAAAACCGTCGCCATACCACCCAAAGTGGTGTCGCTGCCGGCTGACAAGGTACCGGCGGTAGTTGTAAATGAAACCGGCGTTCCATCACTGACGATGAAACCGGATTCATCCCTCACGGTCGCGGTGATCTGCGCCTGAGAGGTACCGTCGGCAGGAACATTATCCGGAGTGGCGGTAAGGTTTACAGACCCCACCTCCACATCTGTCAATGTTATCTCAATGGTATCAAATGTGCCGTTGGCGGCTTCCGCCCGGATGGTCTGGACACCGATATCGGTGGACGCCACATACTCAACCGTGGCAATGCCGTCCACCGTAGTCGTGAACCCGGGCAACAGGTTGCCGCTGCTTCCCGCTTCAAGTGTAAATGTAATGGTCAGTCCGTCGGAAACAATATTCCCAAAACTGTCTGTTATCAGGGCCTCAATGGTACTGCGGCTCGATCCGTCATTGCGCAAATTGTTTGGATCGGCTGTTAAAAAAATGACAGCGATATCGGAGGAGATAAAATTAACCGTGGTCTCACCGGATACCCCGCCTGCCGTAGCCGTAATAACAGCATCACCTGTAACACTGGCGCTGGTCAGCGTCGTTAAAAATTCACCACTGGTCGTTCTGCCGCTGGTAGTGGTCAGCATTCCACGGGTAGTTGATAAGCTAATCGCCGTATTGTCGGCAATTGTTCCGCCACTGCTGTCGGTGACCCGTACGGTGATAGCAGTGGGAGTTGCGCCATCTGCGTTAATGCTGCTAGGGTTTGCCGAAACGACTACCGAACCGACGGTATCACCGCCGCCGCCATCACCGCCTGAATCTTTCGACCCGGTCGGTCCACAACCAAGCAGTGAAAAAATTAAAAACGTCGCAAAGATCACTGTGCTTATGATTTTGGCGCGTCTGAATTTCATAACAATTCCTTTCAAATACTGATTTAATTTTTTTTTACCATCCGGCTGGAAACTCACTTTTTGCCGGTATTGCTATATTTCGTTTTTAACCCTGTATAGTTGTAAACCCGATAATTAAATTATCGGGTTTGTTTAGCATGCTTTTTTATAATCTGTATTTCAACTTTCAGTATCATGGAGATCCGGCATCCTGGCGTCATATCGCTTAAGATATTTTCCATTGACAGCCATTACATATTCTTCCGCTGTTCCAGTTGAACAATTCTGGGTGTGATGAAAATCAACAGTTCATCCTTGGTATTGTTTGTCTGGTCGCTTTTGAAAAGCCATTTCAAAAAAGGAATTTTCTTTAGCCCCGGGACACCGGATTCGGTAAAAGTAGTGTTCGTTTTTATGATTCCGCCGATAACAAAGGTTTCACCGTCGTTAACCAGTAATTCGGTCCGGGCTTCCTTTGTGGTAAGGGCCGGTGCTTCCTCGGTTAAGACAAAAATATCTTTCTTGCTGATCAGGACGTTCAGGGAAATGCGGTTATCCGAACTGATATGAGGTGTTACCTCGAGTTTTAAGTCAATCTCCTTGAATTCGATCGAGATGTCACCGTCCTCATCTTTTTCCTGGTACGGATATTCAAACCCCTGTTTGATCATCGCTGTTTTATTGTCCAGCGTAACGATCTTTGGGGCGGAAATGATCTTGCCCTGCTTCAATGATTCCATGGCCATCAACTGGGCATCCAGCATCAGGGCTGAACCGCCGATTCTGGCAAAATTAATCCCGATCGTACCCGCCGCGGCTACCGGCAGGTTCATGGCCATATTCCAGCCGTAGCTGCCGCCTAGCATATCAAATCCCCGCTGAGGTCCTATACCGGCGTTGGCATCAGAATTGGCAATCCCCCCGTCGATACCCCATTGAGTTCCGATCTCTTTGGAAAAATTGGTGCTGGTCTCGACAATACGCGCCTCTATGATCACCTGGGGTGTTACCTTGTCGATCTGCTGCACGATTCGCCTTGCCTTGATAATCTTACCCGGTGTATCGGTGATAATGATCTGGTTGGTACGCTCGTCAACACTCAGGCTGCCGCGGCCCTTGGTAATAATTTTTTCCAGATGGGGAAGAATGCCGGTTTTGGCATTGGAATAACTCACGGCAATATATTCGGTTGCAAGCGGCTCAAGAGCCTTGACCTGCTGTCGCGCTTTTTGCCGGGCTTCGAATTTGGCCCGTATCTGATCTTCTTCCTTGGTCAGGGTTTCCTGTTTGGCAATCCGTATGATATTGCCTTCTTTCACCTTGCCAAGTCCGTTCATCTTCAGGATCAAATCCAGTACCTGATCCCAGGGTACGGGATTGTCGAGACTCAACGTCACCTTGCCGGTGACGTCTTTGTCCACCGCAAAATTGTTCCCGCTGATCTGCATCAGTATCCGGAACACGTTTTTGATGTCGGTGTCGTAAAAGTCAAGTGCAATTTTCTGACCACTGTACTTTTTGCGGGATTTCATATAGGGCTTTAATTCTTCTGTTTCTAATACGGCCGTTTGCTCCGGTGCTGTGAAAACGGACTCTTTCGAAGAAAGATCGCTCTGCGGTCCTTTAATCATAGCGCTCTGCCAGGCAGGCAGGACCGACGGGTCAAACGGTCTCGGCGGTATGGAAGATGCATCGAAATGGATCATCAAAATATCGTCTGTCTGTTCTATAAAATAGGGAACGAATTCACGCATCCTGATGGCAACGGTCGTTGTATTGCCGGAACTCTGGGACGGAACGATCATATCCACCGCACTGGGAAATCGGGTGGTGATCAAGGGCCGTTGGCGATATTCAGGAATTTTGGTTTCCGATAAATTTAGTGCCAGAGACTTATCGGCGGTTTTTACAAGCGTATACTCGACCGGTCTGGTTGTGCCGATAATAATGGTTGATTTGCCAGCTTCTTCGCTGGAAAAATCGATCCGGTTGACCCAGGCCGGCCGGCTATCCGGCACCGCCTGTTTCGTCATGACCGGAACAGACGACAGGTTCTTTTTTTGAACACTGGTTTTTGTGGGAATAGCGTCTGATACGGTATCTGTTTTTTTTGGCAAAACCGGACTTGCAACCGATTGTATATCGCCTGTATTGGATAGATCAGCCACTGATATCTTTTCCTTTGGCGATCTGGCAAACACAACCTTCAGATCTGCATCCCGCCGAACAACTTTATAGGAAACATCGTTTTCAAGCGCAATTTTGATTCGGGCAGTATGCCCGCTTTCAGCCAACTCCGCAATATTTATGGCGGTAATCGTTTCATTGCCGGTCATACCGGGTTCCGTCACATTTTCAAAAGCCGTCCCTGGGAAATAGAGGATAACCGCCAGCGGCGACGGCTGTTTTACAGACGTATAGGTCAACGGTACACTTCCCTGAACCGTCACGGTAACGGCATCGGAATCCTGGGTCATGCTGATGCCGCGGATCAGTCTGGATGCCGCAGTTTTGTCAATATTCTGCCCGCTTTTACCGGAGACCTTGTCTGATGCGCATCCTGTGAACAAAGTCAGCAAACACAAAAGCAGGGCGGTTAAAATTGTGCTTCGGAATAATTTCATAATCTTATTGTCCCTCTTATTCTTCTCCTGGAGGTTTCTGCAGTTTTAGTTCCCGATTACGCAATCTCACTTTGCCTAAAACATTTTCAACCTCTTCCTCAACAATTACCCGATCTCTTAATATTTCGTTGACCCGTCCGGATTGTGTACCGATAAACGTTCCCACTCGAATGACATAGCCCTTGCCGGAAGCTTCCGTAACGATGGCCCGACTTCCGTTGGGAGATTGAATAATTCCTTTAAGTGTAAGCTGGCTTAAATCCACCTTTTCAAGCGGTGTTAAAGGCATGCGCCGCTTTTTTTCTTTCATTTTTTTACTGACGGCAATGGCGGCACTGCCTTTCAGCAAGGGAACAAAAGGATCGATCTTGCCAATCGGATTATATACAAGTTCGACCTTGGGCAAAACCGGAATCTGTGATGTCGGCCCCTGTTTTTCTACGCCCGGCTTTGCTGTTTTTGCTGTTTGTTTTTTAGGTTCTGCAGTTGCATGAGATGTAACCGTACCAAGGCTTTGTCCGACAATCTTTTTACTGACGACCTGGGGTTGCCGGGAAGCGTCGGTTTTATCTTTGCATCCTGCAAAAACAAAAAATAAAAAGAAACATATAAAGCAGGCAGTATTTCGTAAAAAGGCATTGTTTTTATACATGATTTAGCGTTTCTTTTTCTTGTTCTTTTTTTTATCCACTATTTTTTCAGGCGGTTTTTCAATAAATTTATAGGTCATGGCCGTACATGCAGTCAAAAGCGTTTCATTCTCTTTTTGAGGCACCATATTTATATTTTTAATATTGACGATTCTGGACAGGCTGGAAACCCTGTCAAAGAAAATGGCAACATTGTGATAGTTGCCGATAACTTTGATCGATATGGGAATTTCAGCATAAAAGTCCCTTGTGTTCTCTTTTTCCGGCTGAAACAGTAAAAACTTCAGTCCGGAGTCCTGTCCGGAGCGTGAAATATTGGCCAGCAGAGACGGGATTTCCTTTTTTTCCGGAAGCGCTTTTCTGGCAATTACAAACTCGGCTTGGGCCTCTTTCATCTTGGTTCTGTAGGCGTTGAGTTTTTGAGCATTGATTTTGGCTTTGTTCAGCTTCTGGGTCAGCATCTCATATTTGCCTTTCAACTGGTTGATTTCCTTATGCCGCGGGATATAGGATAAATAGACAAAAGCACCGACCAGAACAGCAAACGTTACGCCGCCTATCAAAATTCTCTGCAGTTTAGAAAATTTTTCAATTTTTTCAAAAAACGAATCAACAGATTTATTCGAAATCTTGGCTGTTTTCATTATTTTTTTGCCTTCTTTCTGGTTTTATTCTCGTCTTCTAACTGTGTCAAGGAGGCTTTACTGCAAATAATTTGAAAACTTTTCAAATCGGTATACTCTGTAATCGTATGCTGTTTCAGTGTCTTTAAGTTAACACTGCTGAAAAGTCCTGAGCTTTCCAGACGAACCATGAAATCCGCCACCGTTTTATTATCCAGAGCAATCCCGCTGATATCCACTGTTAGACCTTTTGATTCAAAGCGGGTGAACCACATCCGTTTTTCCACCACCATGCCTGTCATGACATCCAGCAGATAAACCGGCGCTTTGCGGCTTTTTTCAAGCATCTTGATAACATTCGTTTTACTTTTTAACGTATCAAGCGCTTTTTTGATTTGGGCAATTTCCTGATTAATTTTATCATATTTGGCAATCTGCGCCTGGGTATCCTTGATCCTGAAATTCAGGTCTGAAATGCGTTTGCCCAGATAAATATTATACCAGACCAGAATAATGACGACGAGTAAAAGGGAAAGAATAAACACAGATACCTGACGACGTATGTTTTCTTTTTTTCGCGCAGCCCTGAACGGGAGTAAATTAATTCGTATCATTTATCATCAACTCTTCTTATTGCAAGTCCCATGCAGATAGCTGCCTGGGGTGCTATCCGCTCAAGATATGACGAATCAAAACGATCATCATCAATAATAAAACCCGCAAAAGGTTTTATAATCTCCACCTCGGCCGAAGTTTCAGCCGCCAGCAATTGACGAAACTCATTAATATTTCCACCGCCGCCGCTGAGTACGATTCGCTGGATCTGGTCATCGGGGTAGGTCGAATAGAAAAAATCCAAGGCACGCCTTATCTCTGTACACCAGTCTGCAGCCACAGATGAAATAATTTCCGTTAAATCTTCAGGCGCAATCGCCTCTTTTTCCTCTCCGTACTTAATCTTTTCAGCTTCCTCCAAAGTGCAGCCCAGCAGGGAAACAATTTTTTGATTGATCTGGCCACAGCCCAAAGACACATCACGCATAAATACGGAAGAATTATCCTTGAGAATATTCAGGGATGTTTTGCCTGCACCGATATCGATCAGTGCCACATTTTCGCCCCTTGCTTCATAGGCGGTTTTAAAAATATTCTGGAGCGCAAATGCATCTACATCAATAATGCATGGATTGAGTCCGGCCAACTGGGTCAGGTTCACATAGTCATTGACCATCTCTTTTTTTGCCGCAACCAACAAAACGCTCATCTGGTTGGGATTGTTTTCGTTAGGCCCCAATATCTGAAAATCAAGATTAACATCGGTAATGGCAAACGGAATATATTGCTCCGCTTCAAATTGGATGGTTTCCTGAAGCTGCTCTTCTTCCATGGTCTGGACATTAATCTTTTTTACAATGACCGAATATCCTCCGATGGATATAGCCACGTTGTGAATTTTCAGATTATAGGCTTTGAAGAGTTGACGAATTGAATCGGCCACACTTTCAGGATCTTTTATCGAGCCATCCACGATGGTGCCGGGCATAATATCAACCATCCCGAATTTTTTCAGACCCAACCCTTTTTTTGTCTCTATGACTTCACCGGCTTTTATAGTCCGAGAGCCGATATCAAGGCCAGTAAGATGATTTTTTTTCCCAAAAAACATGATATGCCTTTAATTATCGAATACCTTTTTATAATCCGCGACATTTAAATCCAGTGCTAAAAGGATCTTCCGTTTGGTTTCCATCCTGCAAGGCATCCCTTTTTCGACACGGGAAATCGTAATCGGCGAAACATTGGCCTTTCTGGCAAGTTCCGCCTTGCTTATCAGCAAAGATTCTCTAATTTGTTTTAATGAATTTGCGTTCATCCTTAAAATCTCTTATGTTATTCATATATTTTGGCATACAAACGATCCGTGACAAGAAAAGGAAAATTAAACTGGATTGCACAATTTATCAAATTTAAAATACTTATATTTATAAAAATTTACTATGTCAAGTAATTTATATATAATTATAGCTAAATTATGCTAAGTTACATTATATTGTAGTACCTTTAAATCAAATACACCATATACGGTTAGCAAAAATTACGACCCTGCAGACCATGCCGCTTTTTTTAAAAGTTTTCACTGAAAACAACGAGGGATAAATACATACAGGCATACTAAATCCTGATAAACCGGCCTGTTGGAGAAAAATAACGAATCGCAAGCACCAAAATACAAATAAATTATTTAATGAACATGTAAAAAGTCCAATTTTTGCGAAACCGCCAATTGATTGATCACCGATCGTCTGGCGTTGTCTGGTATTTGCCCGATATAAGGTGGCGGTATCTGTTGGTATCGTTTAAGACGTATCCTTAATAAAATCAAGCTTAACCTTGACTTTGAACAATAGTTTCCATATAGGACTTTAGACTAGAATATAAAATATTTACAATACATTTACCTCTTTATGGCTGTTGAAGAAAACCTTTGAACCTGTAACCGCATTTTAAAAATAATCATTATGGGGTAAGCATGACCCTTTGAACGATCGCAAAGTATCTTATGAAGAATCAAGCCAATAAGGAAAAGGTCAAACCGTTTCGGCTGGTAAAGTATTTCTCCTATTCGAGTCTCATTGTCATGTTTCTGGGCACCATCACTCTTTCGGTACTCAACACACATTGGGCCAGGACCATTCAGCGTCAGAAAAGTGAAGATTTCGCCCTTCTTCTGGTAGAAAATCTTAACCACCAGGTTTTTTTGCAATTCATCATTCCCGTGGCATTAAAATTCGGAAAAATTCAGTTGCGTAAACCTGAACAATTCACTAGAATGGACAAAATCGTCAGAAGCACACTACATAGCTTCAATGTTGAGACGGTCAATATTTTCGATATGAACAACGTTGTTTCCTACAGTTTTGATCAGGCGTTAATCGGAAAAAATGACCTGGGTGGAACCGGGTATATGAATGCATTGGCTGGCACGTCGTCATCAAAAGTTGTTCAAAGCGGTGCTTTTTTGGAAATTCTACTTGGAATCCCTAAAAATATAAAAGTATTGACCTTTGCACCATTACGCGCTGAAAAACCTTTGTCCCGCATATCCGGGCCGGTACTGGGCGTTGTTGAAATCGTCCAGGACATTTCAACAGAGTATAAAACCATTTTCCGATTCCAGATCTTTATTTTTTTAACCATCACTTTTGTGATGAGCCTCCTCTTTATAGCGCTTCTTTTTGTAGTGAAAAAAGGCAACGCAATAAGTCTGCAGCGCACACAGGAAAGAATCCTGCTGGAAGAAGCACTGAACCGGGCCAGGCACATGTCGACCCTAGGAGAAATGACAGCCGCCATTTCCCATGAAATTCGAAATCCACTGGGTATTATCAGCAGTTCCGCGGAATTGCTGAAAAAGAAAATAGCCAAATTTGATCCGACCAACACGATTCCGGATATCATTGTGGAGGAATCCAGTCGTTTAAATAATATCATCAGGGATTTTCTTAATTTTGCAAAACCGATAAACCCTGATTTGAAAACATGCCGGGTGGAAAAAATCATTGATAAAAATATAATTGCCCTTGCTCAACAGATCCAGGAGAAAAAATATAACATTGATGTAAAATATGATGATCTCCTACCCGAAATATTGGCCGATGCCGACATGCTTTACCAGGCCTTTTTGAATATCCTGATAAATGCGATGCAGGCCATGCCGGAACGAGGCCAAATCCAGATAAAAATAACGTCCGATAACAATACCGTAACTATTTTTTTCAAAGATGAGTGACCTGGAATCAGCGAAGATGTTCTGAACAAAATATGGAACCCGTTTTTCACCACCAAGAGCCAGGGAACAGGCCTGGGGCTCGGTATTGTAAAAAATATTATTGAATCTCACAAGGGGCGCATCCATATCCGTAACCGCTCTTCGGCAGGGGCACAGGTAATCATCGAATTACCCGTATCTATTTTACCGGGACCCGACCAGAAAACGTCGTAATTTTATATGAAAATAGTGAGATATGCGTTTCGAGTAGTAAGGAATAAAGCAGCGATTCTGAGTCTCTCACAACTCAAGACTTACCACTCATATCTTTAAGGCCCCGTCAAAATCTTTGATTTTTTGCCCGACAGGGCGTGGTTGTTATAGAAAGGTTACAAATAGCCGTATTTTGAATCTTGATTAAGCGTTGCCCCGACAAAACAGGATTGATGCCATGAATACCATATTAATCGTAGATGATGAAAAGAATTACCCGCTTATCCTGAGTGCCGTTCTTGAAGAAGAAAATTTTGAATCCCTTACTGCCAACAGTGGCCCAAAAGCACTTGAAATTCTCAGCGACTCGGATGTTGACCTGGTCCTGACCGACATGAAAATGCCCGGTATGGATGGACTCGAACTGCTCGAACATATTAAAACCGAGGACCCCGAACTTCCGGTTATTATGATGACAGCCCACGGCACCGTTGATAAGGCGGTTGAGGCCATGCAGAAAGGAGCATACAGTTACATACTCAAACCTTTTGAAAATGATCGTCTGATACTGTTTGTAAAAAAGGCCATAGCCATGTACGAAGTGGTGAAAGACAACCGCCGTTTGCACAATGACATTGAATCCCGATACAGTTTCGGCAATCTTATCGGAAAAAGCAAATGCATGCAGGATGTTTTCACGACCATTAAAAAGGTCGCGCGTTCAACCGCAACGGTACTCATCGAAGGTGAAAGCGGAACGGGTAAAGAACTGGTAGCCAAATCAATCCATTTTAACAGCCCTCGCAGGAACAAGCCTTTTATCGCTGTAAACTGTTGTGCATTGACTGAAAGTCTATTGGAAAGTGAATTATTCGGCCATGAAAAAGGGTCTTTTACCGGAGCAGTGGCCATGAAAAAAGGCCGCTTTGAACTGGCAGACGGCGGGACCTTGTTTCTTGATGAAATCGGCGAACTACCGCAAAATCTACAGGTAAAACTTTTGCGTGTTCTGCAGGAAAAAACCATCGAACGGGTGGGGGGGGTCAAGCCGATTACCGTCAATATAAGGGTTCTTGTTGCAACCAACAAAAAGCTGAAACAGGAGGTTCAGAAGGGGCATTTCCGGGAGGATCTGTTTTTTCGGCTCAATGTGGTAAATCTGGTTATGCCGCCCTTAAGACAGCGACCCGAAGATCTTCATATATTGACAAAACATTTCATCTCCAAATATGCCATTGAAATGGGTGCCGACATACCGGCCAAAGAAGTGGATAAAGAAGTGGAAAGGCTTTTCCATGGCTACCACTGGCCCGGAAACGTGCGGGAGTTGGAAAACGTAATAGAACGGGCCCTGATTATGTGTCCGGGAAACACCATAACGCGCTCGGATTTACCCAGGGACTTAAAGGACAGCATACAGTATAAAATTCTTGAAGAAATACCCGGCAATGCCAAACTGTATGAAACGCTGGCCATGATTGAAAAAAAAATGATACTGAGATCTTTAAAAATGACCAACAACATTCAGACACATGCTGCCGCCTTACTAGGCATCGGCAAAAGTGGTCTAAATCAGAAAATAAAAAAATACAATCTGGGAATAGATGCCGGGAACTGAAGGCTTTCGGGCGCTGCATTATGGCGGATGCAATACCGGGTTACCTTGCTGTTTTTTCTCGAACAAGCCCTACATACATGGATTCCGGATACTCGGTAATAATTTTTTCATACGCATCCCGGCTTTTGTCCATATCTCCTGCAAGGTCATTCAGCCTGCCGATATTAAAAAAAGCGTCTGTTTTCATCACCGGGCTTGATGCGGAGGCGATCATTTCAAAATATCCGACGGCGGCTTCATACTCATTTTTAGCCTCATACGCATACCCGAGCCCGTTTAAGGCCAGATTTTTTATTGCAGTTCTATCTTCAAAATCTTCAACTGCTTTTTTATACAACTTAATGGACTGATCAAATTCCCCTGCATCGAAACAGATATTGGCAAAAACGACTCTGGTTAACTGGCCGCCCCTGCGCCGTGCATATTTATCCAGAATACGCTGAAAATCCCCATTCACGTCCTGTAAAGCTTCTGCAGCCCCCTTGTCCTTTAAGCCTGCCTTATATTTCATAACGACATTGTCCAGCATCGTAAACGCTTTTCTCTCAGCCTGATTTGAAAAAAAACAGATGCCGCCTATAATAATTCCAGCCGCAAGAAGGATACCCAGAACACTCGCAAATACGACCTTGTGTTCTGCCACAAATTTTAAAATTTTACTCGAAACGGTCACAAATTCATCCGGTTGGTTCAAGGTCCTTTTACGTGCCCGGGATATTCTATTTTTTTTCATTGATCCTCCACATTAATCCGGCACCGCATCTGGCAAAGCCATTACTTAACCGGCTATTATATTTACTATTAACGGTTTTGTAAAAAATCCAATATCTGCGTTGTGCTGCATTTCGTAATCATTTAATGGACAATACGTATTCCTCATAATTGCAAAATTTGCACGTCTTGAATTTGAATTTTTTACAAAACCGTCTAAATCGAACTTTTTACAAATTTCTCGCTATTGCCTGATCAAAAATTATCTCTAAACCTATAATACACCATAAGCACCATGAATTTTTAAAATCACGCCGGTCTGAGTTATGACGTTCCAAATTCAATGCGTTGCTTCGATGACTACCAGACTAAAGATTCATGGATCCAACCCCTGTCGCCATCAGCATGTTGAATATGGATCCAATTACCCTTACGTTTTAGAACCTTGAACGGTATACCCTTTTCAACAGTGAGTAGTACATCATAATTTGTTGCCGGGCCGGATCGGATATTACATTTGTTTTTTTGCGTAATAACCGTCTTTATATCGCTTAAAAGAGATTTGTGGGCCCAGCCCTCATCCTGCTCAAAATCTTTTATCCGGTACCATGTACCGGTTTTTTTAATGACCAAAAACGGATGATATTGTTCCACTTTCCATATAATATCATATTTTGTCCCGGGGCCCGAACGAATATTGGCGATTGGAACGGTAACCGCCATGCGTTCAGCCAAGGCCGGACTCGAACATACAATAACCAGAATTGCCACAATAAATGGATATGCTTTCATGTTCTTAAGTATAACGTTCCTGCAAATTCCATCAAGTGCTTTTTTAAAAAAAGACATTTATTCTTGCACACACGTCAAATCCCTACTAATATATTTAAAGTCTATCTTCCAAATCGTATTTCAAGGTAACGGTATATAGATCGTTGCGGATTTCCTTCAGCGACAATAATCTAGCGGTTCGCCCAAATGCCTGACCGGGCCATCCAACTTTTGCCCACCAGGGCATGGAGTCATCAATATGTTTCAGGGAATAGATTTAATTGCGGTTTTACTGGGCTGGATAATTATCGGCATAGTTTCCCTTTTTGCAATAAATTTTACCCGCGGAAAAAAATTATTACTGTGGATTGTCTGGGAATTTTCCGGTCTGAGATTTATCTGGGAAAAAATTTTTCCTCCGCGTACCATGCATAAAAGACCTCCGGTCACTTTTATATTCTGGCTGCTTGGTGCTTATCTGACGCTGTTCGGGTGGGCATCCTTAAAATATGAATTGACGGTTGCCAAAATTGAAAAACGGACCAATATCGTTTTCCTGCAACTCTCCTCACCTGCCTATAAAAAAGCCCTGGGCCGAATACCCGACCTCCAGCATCTCCCCTGTCCTCCCGAACCACGGCTGTTAAAACCGGCCACTGTATATTTCTCATTGACACAAACGGAAAAACATCTTCAGATGGTCCATCTTTTAATAGAAACCGTAGAGGATTGGAAAAGGTCTCTTGATGCGGTGGAACTGAAGCGCGCATATTTGCCCTACGCCAGGCTGTGGGATGCGGATTTGCAGGAAGCAAACCTAAAAAACGCGAACTTATACCATGCCCAGTTATGGGATGCCAACCTTCAGGACGTCATTGCCTGGGACGCAAATTTTGAAAATGCAAATCTCAAAGATGCCGATCTTCGGGGTGCTGATCTCAGGGGGGCAAACCTGAAAAATGCAAACCTGAAAAATGCAAATCTCAAAGATGCCGATTTGAGAAACACCTGCCTGGTCATGGCCGATTTGAGAAATGCAAACCTGGAAAATACCGATCTGCGGGAAGCCAGCCTCCACCAGGCAAATCTCGCTGGCGCCGTGCTTAAAGACAGCCGGTTATGGAATGCAGACCTGGGTCAGGCAAACCTTCAAGGGGCAACCGATATACAGCCTGAAAGCCTCGCCAAGGCACAGGACCTGTATCAGGCCCAATTGGACCCAAAAATAAAAACCCGTTTACAAAAAATATCTCCCCACCTTTTACAAGGACCAAATCAATAACAGGCGGTAACGGGATCATCGGCATTGAAAATAAAACAAAAAACGATTGCCTTTTAAAAAAATTTAAACCGTTAGATAGTGTCCATCCGGAGAGGGTCTTTTCGCCCAATCTTATTGTTCCGCTAAACAATCATCCCATAAATACGGACAATATATCTTTGCGTGCATCAACATGCTGTATTTTAATTTGAATCAAGTCCTCGGGTTTTAAATCAAGCCTGTTCGACACGGGCAATTCACATTCAATCATATACTCGGGAATAAGGGCCACATAATTGTTACGACGTCTATACAGCACCATCGCCTCTTCCCTTTGACCTGTTCGGCCTTCAAGATATTTCAACAGCCAGTAGCGATTGCGCCGGTATTGTATTCTTGAGACATGCCCCATCGGCAGCTCGAGTAAATGAATGATATTCCGCACCTGTTCACGGGTATAGGGGGTCTCCATCTCGAAAACAGCCCTCAACTGGCGTTGGGTGACAAGATCAAAATACTTG
>CAZFXX010000032.1:0-18144 GCA_964522985.1 uncultured Desulfobacteraceae bacterium | reverse complement strand
CCTGCTCTTTATAGGAAAAGGAAAGCCCCAGCCATGATCCGTCGCCGAACAGGTGCCTGAATTTAGGCAGATCATCGGGAGTGGAGATAATCAGTATCTCACGAATGCCTGCCAGCATAAGTACCGACAGGGGGTAATAGATCATGGGCTTGTCGTAAACCGGCAGCAGTTGCTTACTGACGGATCGGGTAATGGGATACAGCCGTGTGCCGGATCCGCCGGCAAGAATGATTCCTTTCATAATGCGCCTTTTTCAACCTTCAGTTTATTTGCCGTCCATACATATCTTCCATGCGTACAATATCCCTTTCATCCAAATAGCTTCCCGACTGGACTTCGATAATTTCCAGGGGGATCTGGCCCGAATTTTCCAGTCTGTGGGGCACGCCCAGCGGAATATAGGTGGATTCATCTTCCCTGAGAATGAACTGTTCCTCTCCCCGGGTCACCAGGGCCGTACCCCGGACGACGACCCAGTGCTCGGCCCGGTGGAAGTATTTTTGCAGTGAAAGCTTGCTGCCGGGTTTTACCGTGATGCGTTTAACAAGAAACCGTTGGGATTTGTCTATGGTTTCATAGGTTCCCCAGGGCCGGTAAACCTTGCGATGCGTATGGGCCTCCGGACGATTGTCCGCCTCTAACCGGTTAACCAGCTTTTTGATGTCCTGAACGCGATTCCGGGGGGAGATTAAAACCGCATCAGCGGTTTCAACCACGATGTGGTTTTCAAGACCTACGGCGGCTATCATGTGGTCTGCGGCATAGAGCAAAGAATTTTTTACATCATGAACCAGAACATCTCCATGAATGACATTTTCCCGGTCATCTTTTTGACCAACCTGCCAGAGGGCCTCCCATGATCCCAGGTCATCCCAGTCGGCGTCAAACAGTATCATCGCCCCGTGCCGGGTTTTTTCCATGATCGCATAATCAATGGAATCACTCGGGCAGGCTTTAAAGGCGTTTTTGTCCAAACGGAAAAAATCAAGGTCATCTTTTCCATGTGCCAGGGCATTTATGCAGGCCGTAACAATTTCAGGTGCATATTTTTCAAGCGCTTCAAGTACGGTTGACACCTTTTAAAAAAGTTGGAGCCCGTAAAGAAAGGATGTTAATATCTCCTATGAATTATGATCAAAATTGCATCTTAGGACTACAAAACCATCTTCATAAACATTTGTTAGTTTATAGGGCAATGTTTTAAAAAGTTCAATCATTTTCCTGTTTTGCGGGGATGTGTAGGCTACAAGGCTGGTGATTCCGTTTTCCATGGCGGCTTTGGATAATTTACGGATCAACACCCGACCCAGCCCTTTGCCCTGCCATTTTCGGTTAATTGAAAAAGCGATTTCCGCGGTATTGTTTGCTTTTTCAAGGAGGTATTCCCCTACACCGATGATTTTGCCAAAGCCGAATTCTCCAACCACTACAACTATTGTAAGATTATTGACGTAATCAATCTGGGATTTTTGCTCTATTTCATTCTGTGTAAAACGGGTTTTAACCTGCATGAACCGGGAATAGATGTCACCGGAATCCATACTATAATAATGTTCCTGGATTCTTCGCATATCCACCGGTTTTGCCGGGCGGATGGTAACTGTTTCGCCGCTGACTTCCCGGGTCTCTTCAATGTTTAGGGGATATATACCGTGAATCGATTCCGACAGAACCCGTTTTTCCCCAAGAAGGCCCATTTCTCTGGCTTTTAGAAATAGTTCGTTTCGAAAATCAGGGTGGGCCAGGCTGACCATGGCCATGGCCCTTTCCTGGAGGCTCTTGCCGTGCAGATTAACGGCGCCGTACTCGGTAACAACATAATGGACATCCACCCTTGGGACTACGATGGCGGTCTCTTTCAGTATGGGAACAATTCGGCTCATCTTGCCGTCGTCGGAGGTCGAGGTAAGCATCAGGATCGATTTTCCGCCTTTGGCCAGCGTGGCGCCACGCATAAAATCAAGAATGCCGTTAACTCCTGAATAGTGGCTGGAGGCCAGGGCATCAGTGGCCACCTGACCCGTAAGATCCATCATCATGACATTGTTCATGGAGACCATCTTATGGTTGCGCAGGATCAGTGCCGGAGAGTTGACATAATCGGAAGGATGAAATTCAATAGATGGATTGTCATCCAGGAAATCATACAGGATGCCGGTTCCCACTGCACTGCTGGCCACTATTTTTCCTTCATTGAATTTTTTAAATTTATTGGTAATGACACCCTGGGACACCAGGTGCATAATTTCGTCGGTAATAAACTGGCTGTGGACCCCCAGATCATTTTTATCGCCAAGGCCCGACAGAACCGTCTGGGATACCGGTCCTATCTCCGCCTGGATAGTGGAACCATCCTCCACCAGCATGGCAACCTGACGGGCAATTTTCAGGGCGGCCTCGGACCTGGCCGGTTTTACAATGGAGATGAGCGGTTCTTCATGCTCGACAATAACATCCACATCGTTTACATGAATAAAACTCTTGCCCATCACACGCGGCATTGCCGGGTTCACCTGGGCAATGACAAGGTCGGCAGATAAGGCTGCCGCCTGGGTGATATCCACGGATACACCCAGGCTCATCCAACCGAAATCATCCGGGGGCGTTACCTGGATAAGCGCGGCATGAATATAAAGTTTTCTCTGCCTGAACAGTGGGGGAATGGCAAACAGATTGATGGGCGTGATAAAGCGCATGTCCCTGGCAAGCCTTTTGGACATCAAAGAGCCGCTGTAAAATGATCTGATATTCAGCGTTTGATCTTTGGTCTGGTGGGCAACCAATGTCAGTGGGCTGCTTTCCATAGCCATCAGGCGGACGACTTCAATATCGGTAAATTTCAATGCTTGAAAAAAAAAGTGCCGTACAAGATGCTGGGGTTCACCACAGTAGGATCCGAAAAATACCCGTTGGCCCGGCTTGATTAAACTGATCGCCTCCTCGGCGGTCTTTTTTTTCTCTATATAGCGATCTACCCAGGATACAGTCGCAGTCATATTGTTTTCCTCATCCAGACAGGCACGCCGTCCGGTTGCTTATCATCCTACAAAATAAAACACCCCGTTTTACCTGTGGTAAAGCGGGGTGATGTCCGTTTTTTTAAATTTTTCATCAGGGCCTGTGTTCCTGAAGTTTTTCCTTACCTTTGATGATCTGTTTTTTGACTTTATCCATCACCAGATCAATAGCGGCCTGCATTTCGGTATTTTCTTCTTTTGCGATAACTGAAAGCCGGGGGCCACCGGCCAGATTGATTTCAACAATATTGCGAAGTTTTTCAGTGCTTAATACAACTTCGGCAGCCCCGGGTTTAGGTAGAAGTTTGTCAAAGCGGTTCAGCTTATCCTCGACATAGGTTTTAAGATACTGGGAGGATTCAAGGTTCTTAAAGGTTACCGTTGTCTGCATAGTTTGCCCTCCTTTCATGGCCTTTCGTTGATCTTCCTGCCTATGAAAATTTTTGTTTTTTATAGCGTCAATAAGCAATAACTGATTAATTATATTAGAGTTTTGTAAAATAATTTGTCAAGGAAAATATTAATTTTTTACTAAAGCAAAATTATCGGTCCGGCGGAGTTTTTTGCTTGATGTATGACGTTTCCTACTTCCCCAGGCTGCCGGCGGCTGTTTTGATTTTATCGAACAGTTTTTTTTTGATTATAACTTTCAGATAAAGGTCTCCGGGTTCACCGCCGGCCTTACCGTTTTCCCCCATGTCTTTGAGCCGGATGCGCTGACCTTCCTTTATTCCGGGGGGGATCTTGACAATCAGTTTTTTTGATCTTTTTTTTAGATAATAGGCATACGGGCCGCCCTGCAGTGCCTGTTGAGGGCGAATCCGCAGGATTTCATGAATGTCGGCGCCTTTTTCGGGTATCTTTACGCCGCTTATTTTGCCGATCAGATGGCGCGTGAGTTTGCCCAGAGTGTCTCCCGAGGCAAGGTGGCCGGTATTCATTTTGCTCTGACCCTGTCGGCCAAAACCCCCCTGAAAGATAAAACCGCGTATTGAAAAGCCCGGCTTCTTGAAATCAAAGCTTTGAGACCCCTGTCCGTAAAATTCTTTAAAAATGTCGTCAACCCCCCGAAAACCAAATGAGCGTGCCATCTCTTCCAGAATGCTGTTGATGTCGGAGCCGCTGAAAATATCCCGATCCGAATAATTTTGTCTAAAATGGCTGTAGGCCGATGAACCGAACTGGTCGCGCAGCGCATCATATTCCTGCTTTTTTATAGAATCTGACAGCACGGCATAGGCTTCGTTTACAGCCTTCATTTGTTCTGCAGCCTGTGGGTCTGAATTGTTGCGGTCCGGATGGTATTTAAGCGCCAGTTTTCTGTATGCCGCTTTTATTTTTTTTGCCGGAGCACTTTTTTCCACCCCTAGAATTTGGTAATAATCCCTTTGTTCCATAGGTTATATAAGTCCTTTAAAGAATTGAATTTCCGATCTCCGGCCGCCGATCTCCGACCTTTTATCTTTGAACCCGTGAACGGCAATTTTTTTATTTCCTGAGTTGTTTGTATACCCTGACCATTTTGCAGATAAAACCGATAATCAGGGCCGCACTGATCAAAATAATCAGATTGGATGCAAAAAAGATCAAAATAAATGTAAACGGATCATTCTGGTTGTATGCCAGCATCAGTACATGGATGCCGAACAGAAGGAAAATACATCCGGCAAGGGTCAACATTGCCTGGCGAATCCACCAGAAAAGCGCGTTCATGTCTTTTCCCCTGACACAGCCGGGAAAATGCAAAATTTTAGAAAACCGTCAAAGGATAAACCCATGCGGGTATCTGGCCCTACCACGGGTTGATATGGATATAACCTGATATGCGGCAGCATTGCGGTGTTTAGAAAATGCTGTTTCGATAGTTGCTGCAAGTATGATATACTCATAATATTTCCCCCTTTTTTGGGGAGTCATTTTTGATTGGATGAACAAATTACTATAATACGGAAAAGTGGATTTGCAAAGGGACTGTGTTTAAACCTTTTCGTTTCGTTTTGTTTTTTTATAAAAATATCGATGGAATACCTTCATTATTCAATTCTCACTATTCGATTTTTATTATGAAGGCGGTGGCTCATGAATGAAAAAAATTGCAGAATTGCCGAAAAAATTGTCACAAAAGGCAAAAATATCATCTTTACCGGGGCCGGCATTTCAACGGAAAGCGGAATCGCCGATTACCGCAGCAAGGGCGGTATCTGGGATAAATTCAAACCGGTGTATTTTGATGATTTCATGACATCAAAAGATGCCCGCATTGAATACTGGCGTGAAAAATCCGAGCTCTACCGGCATCTTGCCGGGGCCAAGCCCAATAAGGGACATCAGGCGATCTTTGAGCTGTATGAAGCCGGCCTGGTTCAGGTGGTGATTACCCAGAACATAGACGGACTGCACCAGGCTTCCGGCCTGCCTGATGAGCGGGTCATCGAACTGCATGGAAATACGTTGCGTGTGCGCTGTATGCAATGTGATAAAATTTTCCCCATTCATGAAATTCAAAGACGTATCGATGCCGGTGACGTGGCACCCGAATGCGAATGCGGCGGGTACCTGAAACCCGACACCATATCCTTTGGTCAGGCCATGCCCCATGATCTGGTTCAAAAAGCTATGAAATTTTCCCAGGATTGTGATCTGTTTCTGGTTGTGGGGTCCACCCTGATCGTGCAGCCTGCAGCGATGATGCCCCTGTATGCCAGCCGGGCAGGGGCGTTTTTATCGATCATCAATCTTTCAAAAACCCCGGTTGATCAAATTTGCGATGTGCTGATCCGGGGCAGGGCGGGGCCGGTATTGACGGATATCGTCACTAGGGTAAAAAGGCTCCTTTACCCTAGTGACAGCAGTTGTTGAAATATTTAAAGATCAAAAAAAATTATATCGACCCACAGACAATCCCGGAGCTGTGCTGCAGGCGGAGGTCATCCCCGGAATTCCGGCCCTGTACTCGGGGGCATCCTTGCTGGGTGAGCCGTTGACCCATGATTTTGCCGCCATCCGTTTGAGTGATCTGCTGATGCCCTGGGAACTGATCGAAAGCAGGCTTGATGCGGCTGCAAAAAGTGATTTTGTGATTGTCCTGTATAATCCCAAGAGCAAAAAATGTAAAGGACACCTTGAAAAGGCCCAACAGATTGTTTTTAAATACCGGGAGGGCGACACACCGGTGGGAATTGTCGTCAGCGCCATGCGTAAAGACCAGGATGTCCGCATCTTCCCCTTGAAGGAACTTTATTTGGCAGATGTGAATATGCAGACCATCGTATTTATCGGCAGCAGCACTTCGGTACGACATCTGGGCTTCATGGTGACACCGTGGGGGTATCGAAGAAAGTGCAATGTGGGGTGAACGGGAGATTAAATTAGACAGCAGAGGTCCTGAAATTGAAGAATAAATTATCACAAAAGGCATCCTGCCTGGCCGTTTTCGGGACGGGTTCGGATGTGGGGAAAAGTATCGTGACCACAGCGCTTTGCCGCTGTTTTGTGGACCGGGGGTTTCGCGTTGCACCCTATAAGGCCCAGAACATGTCAAACAACTCCGGGGTCACGCCGGAAGGGCTGGAGATGGGCCGGGCTCAGATTGTCCAGGCCGAGGCCGCACGGATACCGCCCCATGTGGATATGAACCCGGTTCTTTTGAAACCCACCAGCGATATTGGTGCCCAGGTGGTATTAATGGGGAAAATTCTGGAGACCCGCACGGCAGTGGAATATCACCGGGAAAAAGAGCATTTTTTTTCTACGGCTGCAAACGCGCTGGATCGGCTGCGTGAAAAATATGATGTGGTGATCATGGAAGGCGCCGGGTCGTGCGCTGAAATTAACCTGATGGATCATGACATCGTCAATCTGCCCATGGCCGAATATGCAAAAGCCCCCGTCATTCTTGTGGCCGATATTCATAAAGGGGGTGTTTTTGCCCAGATCGTGGGGACACTCGCGTGCCTTTCTAAAAAAGATCAAGACCGGATTGCAGGTTTTATCATCAATCGCTTTCGGGGTGATATTTCTCTTTTTAAAGACGGTGTGGAATGGATAGAGCAAAAAACAGGGAAAAAAATATTTGGGGTCCTGCCCTGGTACAATCATATCCGCATAGAGGCCGAGGACTCGGTGGTAATTGAAAATCCAAGGCGCAATCGACCGCCCGCGGACAATGAATCGGTCATTGCCGTGCTGCGTCTGCCCCATATTTCCAATTTTACCGATTTTGAACCCCTGCGCGGGCTTAAAGGTGTTTTGTTGATATTTATCGAAACCATTGAAGACCTTTTTGCTTATCGGGCGGTGATTTTGCCCGGCTCCAAAAGCACCCGAAACGACCTTGAGTGGCTGAAGATAACCGGGTGGGACAAAAAGATTCGGCAATATGCTGAATCCGGGGGCCATATCCTTGGCATCTGCGGAGGGTACCAATTGCTGGGCACAATGGTCCATGACCCGGAGGGGGTCGAAGGCCTGCCCGGCAGCACACCGGGATTGGGGCTGCTACCGGTGGAAACCGAGTTGAAGGCCCCTAAAACAACGACATTAACCCGGTTTACGTGGCAGGATATTTCTGGAATCGGCTATGAGATCCACATGGGCCGGACTTATTTAAAGGGGGGAAACCCCCTTTTTTCCGTAAATACCCGCAACGGGCAGGTCTGTCGGGATGAGGGGGATGGATGCGTCACGAAAGGCGGCAGAATCGCGGGCACCTATATGCACGGCCTGTTTGATAGCCCTGATATTACCCGGTACTGGCTGGAAAGTATCGGACTTGGAAATATTCAGGTACCCGAAATATTCGGGCCCGATGCCAGGGACCATGAGTATGACCTGCTGGCAGGGCATTTTTCACAGTATGTGGATGTGAAGGGAATACAACAATGCTTCCGGTAGCGTTTTTTTAATTGAATTGCCGTTTAAATCGTTATATTAAATGAAATCATTTTAAAAAACATGGGTTTCTGTCCATCCATATTCAGGTTCAGGCATGGCCACGGCTCTAATAAATTAACTTGCCATATGGGAGAAAAAAATGAAAAGAGCAATATCGGCGGTTGGAATCCTGCTGATCATACTGACTGTTTTTTCCTGCGCCGGCCCCACTAACCGGGAGCGGGGTGCCAAAACCGGTGTTTTAATCGGGGCGGGAAGTGGTGCTGCTCTGGGTCAGGCCATCGGCCGCAGTACGGAGGCCACTTTGCTGGGTGCGGCGATCGGTGCTGCTGTCGGCGGAATTGCCGGAAATCAGATCGGCGCTTATATGGACCGCCAGGAGCAGGACCTCAGGGCCGCCATGGCCCAGTCGGAAGCCGCCAGTATTCAGCGCAATCAGGATGTATTGACAGCCACCTTTAAATCCGAAGTCTTTTTTGACTTTGATTCGGCTATCCTGAAATCCGGAGCCTATCCTGAAATCGGTCGTGTTGCCGGTGTATTGAATAAATATTCCCAGACATCGATCCGGGTGGAAGGACACACCGATGTCAAAGGCGCTGATGCATACAACCAGACATTATCTGAAAAACGTGCCCAGGCGGTCAAGGCGGCCCTGGTCCAGAGAGGGGTGGACCCGTTGCGTATCCAGGCCATCGGTTTTGGCGAGACTCAGCCTGTGTCTTCCAGCGATGCAATGAATCGTCGGGTAAATATTGTTATCGCGCCGGTGGTTGGGTAGGTGCTCGGGCATCAATGGGCCTGGGCCCAGTTGTCTCCTTTTGCCACATTGACCTTGAGGGGCACCTTGAGGTCCCAGATACCTTCCATAACCTCTTTTGCCAGGGTCTTTACGGTTTTCAGTTCGTCGGGTGGGACTTCGAATACAATTTCATCGTGTACGGACAGCAGCATGACGGATCTAAGATTTTTTTCACGTAATGCTGCTGCGGCCTGAATCATGGCCAGTTTGATCAGGTCCGCGGCCGTGCCCTGGATCGGTGTGTTGATGGCTGTTCGTTCGGCAAATTTGCGGATTGTGGCATTGGAACTGACAATATCCGGAAGTAGGCGGATGCGGCCCAGCAGGGTGCTGGTTTTTTGGGTCTGCCGGGCCTGTTCTATGGTTTTGTCAATGAACTGCTTGACACCGCTGTATCGCGCAAAATAGTTATTGATGTAAGTTTGGGCCATCTTGCGGCTGATGCCCAGTTGCTTCGAAAGGCCAAAGGCGCTCTGGCCGTAAATAATGCCGAAATTGATTGCCTTGGCCTGCTGCCGCAGCTCTTTGTCGATAAAAGAGGGAAATACCTGAAACACTTCGGCGGCCGTGCGGGTGTGGATATCTTCATCGTCTTTGAAAGCCTTGATCAGGATCTTGTCGTCGGAGCAGTGCGCCAGAATGCGCAACTCTATCTGTGAATAATCCGCCGCCACAAAAGACCATCCTTTGCGCGGTATGAATGCACTCCGGATTTCCCTTCCTTCGTTTGTACGGATGGGGATATTCTGTAAATTGGGATCGGAGCTGCTCAACCGTCCGGTGGCGGTGACTGTCTGGTTGTATGAGGTATGAATCCGTCCGGTATCCGGGTGGATCAACTCAAGAAGGGCATCCGTATAGGTTGATTTCAGCTTGGCCAGTGTCCGGTACCGCAAAATCAGGGCTGGCAGTTCATGTTTTTGGGCCAGGGTCGTCAGGACGCTGACATCAGTGGAATAGCCGGTCTTTTTCTTTGTTTTTTTTTGTGTCGGGAGGCCGAGTTTGTCAAACAGAATGTGGCCCAGTTGCTGTGAGGAGTTGATATTGAATTGCTCACCGGCAAGGGAATAAATCTCTTTTTCAAGCGCTTCAAGCTGCATCTCAAAGGATTTGGACAGATCCTGCAGCCTTTCCCGGTCAACGCTTATACCTTTCATTTCCATATCCATAAGAACCGGAACCAGCGGCATTTCAACATTTTTGAAAAGATCCATCAAATCGGCATCGTCCAGTTCGCAGGCTAGGATATTTTTTGCCATCAGCGTAATATCGGCATCTTCACAGGCATAGGGCGTTGCTTTTTCGATGGGCACCCGGGCAAATCCGCCATTTGTTTTGTCCCTGCCGGTGACATCCTGGTAGGAGATGGTGGTGTGATCCAAAAAATCAAGGGCAATCTGGTCCAGGCCATGGGCGCGCTTGGATGGATTGAGCAGATAGGATGCCAGCATGGTGTCAAAAGTCACCCCTTTAAGATCAATGCCGTGACGTAAAAGGACCATCCAGTCGTATTTGATGTTCTGGCCGATTTTTTTTAAATTCGGATTTTCCAGGATCGGTTTAAGTTGATCTAAAACCATTTTTCGATCAAGCTGGGCCGTGACCCCGGGATAAAAATGACCGCAGGGAATGTAGAACGCTTCATGGGGCGTTATGGCAAAGGATAAACCCACCAGGTTTGCCATCATGGGATTCTTCGAGGTGGTTTCGGTGTCAAGGGAAAATATCTCTGCGGTCTCAAGGCGGACAATCAATTCTGCAAAGGTTTTTTCGTCCGTTACCGCCCTGTAACTTTTGCTGCTCAGGTCTGATTTTTCCGGATATGCTTTTTGAAGCTGCCTGAATTCAAGTTTTTTAAACAATTTGGCCAGCGAGGCATTATCCGGCTTTTTTATTTTAAAAAGCTCCGGCTTGAAATCGATGGGGGCCTGGGTGTCGATGGTGACCAGTTTTTGGCTCAAAAGAGCCTGCTTTTTAAAATTGACCAGGTTTTCATGCTGTTTTTTTGAGGTAATCGTATCCACCTGGTGATACAATTGGGCAAGGCTTCCGAATGTTTTGATCAGCTTCAGCGCTGTCTTTGGGCCAATTCCCGGGACCCCGGGAATATTATCGGCGGTATCGCCGGAAAGGCCCATGATGTCGATGACCTGGCCGGGTTCGACCCCCATGTCGGTTTTGATCGTATCCGGGTTGATGACCTTTTTTTTCATGGGATCCCAGATGGATATGCGCTCTGTTACCAGTTGTATAAAATCTTTGTCGCCGGTGACCATGACAACTTCAAAGCCGTCCTTTTCCGCCTTGCACGCCATGGTCCCGATGAGATCATCGGCCTCAAATCCTGCCATTTCAATTTGTGACAGGTTAAAGGCGCTTGTAATTTCTTTGATATAGGGGATCTGCAGGGCCATGTCTTCAGGCATGGGCGGTCGGTTAGCTTTGTATTCCGCGAACATTTTATGCCTGAAGGTCGGTCCCTTTGTATCAAACAGAATGACAATGTATTGGGGATTTCGGTCTTCTAAGAGTTTGATGAGCATCCGGGTAAACCCGAAAACCGCATTGGTGGGCAACCCCCTGGAATTGGTCAGGTTACGGATGGCGTGGTAAGCACGATGAATATAGGCGGTCCCGTCGATCAGATAGATTGTTTTGCGCATGATATGATCCGGTTTTGTTGTTTTTTGCTTTATTTGCCTGTCATATTATCCGCCACAGTCAGGCTGTGGCTTGACTTTATACGTCGGTTGAATTAGTTATTTTAATTCTTCTTTCGTAGCACGATCAGGGATAAACAACAAGACCATAGGAATGA
Source organism: uncultured Desulfobacteraceae bacterium (assembly GCA_964522985.1). Classification (GTDB taxonomy): domain Bacteria; phylum Desulfobacterota; class Desulfobacteria; order Desulfobacterales; family 4572-123; genus 4572-123. The sequence continues at coordinate 6,614 of CAZFXX010000032.1, read as the reverse complement.
ATATCAAATGCGGCAAGGTAAAATAATTACACAGGATAAAGATATCCATAATATTCTGGAAAACGCTAAAACCATTGCCATTGTGGGGTTAAGCCCAAAAATCGATAGGGATTCCTATCAGGTGGGGCTGTATCTTCAGGCTGCAGGATACCGGATTATTCCGGTTCGGCCGGCTCAGAAACAGATACTTGGTGAAAATGCATTTAAAAGCCTTGATGAACTTATGACGCCGGTGGATATTATAAACGCTTTCAGGAAGTCTGCTCAGATCGAGGTTCATGCCAAAGCGGCACTGCGCCTGAAGCCAAATGTTTTCTGGATGCAGCAGGGTATTGAAAATTATCAGGCGGCCATGATGCTAAACGCTGCCGGTATTGATGTCGTGATGAACCGGTGTATAAAGGTCGATCATGCCAGACTCTTCATATAAATTGACATATCGTGAAAAACGCCGTCGCCTGCGGCAGGGCCAATGTTTTTGTTGTGGGAAAAAAGCGCCGTTCTACTGGACATGCCGATGCGGATTTAAAATCTGCCAGGATTGCATGCATGAAAATTTCTGGGGTATGTCCTGCAACGGGATCACCTGGCAGTGTCCGGATTGCGGGGCTCAGAATGGGTATGGAAATCAGTAGCGGTTAGGGAAACATCCCAATATTTCATTCCTCCCCTTTGTTACGGGGGTGAACGACGAGCCGGTCTCCCGGGTGAATGGTATGTTTCAGATTGAGCCTGTTCCAGATAAGCAATGCGGCCAGAGGGATGTTGTATTTTTCGGCAATATCAGACAGGTTGTCTCCTTTTTTGACGATGTAGATGCGCTGGCTCCTTGTAGACAGATATTGCTTAACCAGGTCGCTATATTTTTTTTGAAAACTTTTTCCGGCACCTTCGGGGATCAGCAGGGTGTGGCTTCCCGTGGCCAGGTAATGACCCCTTATTTCAGGGTTCAGATCTTTGATCTTTTTAAAGAAGGTACCGGCGGCCCGGGCTGCAATTCTGATGGGGATTTCCTGAAAACAGTCAATCCTGATTTCGTCAAATTTTAAAGGCGGGTAACAGTCTGTCGGGGCCAGTGTAAAACCGTATCTTTCGGGATTGTTCACAATCAGTTTTATGGCAAGAATGCGGAAGATAAAACGCTGGGTTTCAAGGGGCAGGTAAAGCCGGTAATAATCGGACAGGTCCTGTTCTATGGTTTCGGCAATCAGTCCGCCTTCGCCCATGTTATAGGCTGCGGCTGCCAGGGTCCAACTGCCGGTTTGAGCATACAGGTACTTGAAGTAGCTTATCGCTGCCCGGGTTGAGAAAAAGATATTTCGGCGCTGGTCGGTCCGGTGATCTATGGTCAGTCCCCATTTGCGGCCGCTGTTTGCCATGAACTGCCAGAATCCAAGTGCCCCCTTGGGAGATCCCACATGAGGCCGCAAAGCACTTTCAGCAAAAGCCACATACTTGAGATCGTCAGGAATATCGGCACTTTTCAGCATTTGTTCGATGGTCGGCAGGTATCGGCAGGCGCGTTTTAGCCAGAGAATCACCTGGGGCCGGTCCCACAGGGAAAGCAGCACTTCTTTTTCAAGGCGTTCGCGGACATCCCTGATTTCCAGCGGGACCTGTTCATTACAAAAATAAAGCGGGCCTTTGATTTGAAGCGAAGATACCAGTGAGGGAAATCGGGTCGGTTCTGCTGCCGTACCGGATACCTGCCCTAATAGTATCAGGATGGCGATGATTACAGACCATTTGCCGTGCATGATATTTTCCTCCCATTTTTTTATAAAATGTCCTCAAGTTCCTTCAGATCCCGGATGTGCAATTTTGCAGTCAGGTCTATATTGTCATAGGCAATAAAGGGGATACCGGCTGCCGTCGATGCCTGTTCATCCACCTGGGAATCTCCGATATAAATCGCCTGGCAGGCTTTTATGCCGAAATGGTCCAGAATTTTTAAAAGCGGATCAGGGTGGGGCTTGGCGCGCTTTACATCAAGGGCGGTGACCACCAGATCAAAGCATTCTCTGATCTTGAATTCGGCCAGCAGCGGTTCCATGGTATCGGAGCGGTTTGTTGCAATGGCGGTTTTATACTTTCGGTTCAGTTTTTCAAGGAGGTGGACCAGATACGGTTCGATTCTCATGTGTTTTAAGAAATCGGCATAGTGCATTGATTCGCGAAAACGATGAACCGCTTCAATGCATCGTTTTTCTTTAAATAGGTAGGCAATGGCCGCATCAACGGTATGCATGTGAACATAGGCAAATTGCTCATCTGTCAGGGCCTGACGGTGAAAGTGGGTCAGAACATGGTTGTAATAGGCCCTGTTGGCCGCCTGTGTATCAAAAAGCACCCCGTCGCAGTCAAAAGCAACAACCTTGGTATTATTCGTTAAATTCAGATCGTTTCCTTTTTCTTGGCTTTGATGATGTTCCCGTACACCTTGATTTTTATGATTGGTTTGATCTTGCTGTCGGTTTTGAGAACAACGGTATCGTAATATCTGCCGATAGTTTTTTTTAGGTTTCCAACGGTCAGGATATAGCCCGGGTTTCCTTCCGGCCGGGAGGACAGGTTGACTTTGATATTTTCGCCCTTCTCGGCAAAGGCTTTTATTATCTTAAAGTCATATTTTTTTTTGGGAATAATGGTTGCCAGGCCTGATACAGGCTGACCGGTCATGCCCATCATGCGCAGGAAACGGGGCGTAATGTTGGCGAATTTTTCAACCCGCCCGACAATCGTCAGAATCTGTTCGGGCCTGCCCGTGTCATTGGTTTTTACGCGGGCCCCCTTGTTGATGGATTTTCCTCCGTAACCGATTGTTTTAACTTTGATTGTTATCTTTCCCTCGCCGCCGGGAGGGATCTGTCTCGGGTAGGAGACAGCCGTGCACCCTCACCCGGTTCGGACGGTCAGGATTTTAAGCATTTCCGAACCGCTGTTTTGAACAACAAAATCGTGTTGCACCTCAGCCCCTTCGATAACCAATGGAAATTCAAAATGTTTTTCAGGGAAAACGGCTTTGGGACCGGGTATTACCGATTTTTCAGCGGCCTGACAAAAGGCGGCCGTAAAAAATGTGCTGAAAATCAGTGCGATCAGAATCGTTTTGACTTTCATACAATAGGGCTCCTTGTGTTTTGTATTCTGCTATTTTAAAGAGATTGATCTGCATGTCAAGGCCTTCCTCTATAAATTGAGAATTTATGGTATCGCTTTTGAGCCGTCGCAGCCCTAGGGCGAAGTCTTCTCTGCTCTGTCTTTATAGAAAATATTTGAACATGAATTCTTATTTTTATAAGGCAGGGTCAGCTTCAAGAACCGTGCCCATTTTTATCTTTTGTTGTGTTCCACAGACCATGGCCGTTAATAAAAATAAAATCGGCAGAATGCCTTCAATCTAAACCTTCAGCCTTCTTTACCTTACAACATAAACACCGGGTCTACATCGATGGCCAGCTTAATTCCAGGGCGATTCAGCGCATTTTTATTGTCGGAGAGCAACTGCCTGGTAAATTTTTGTAAAATTCTGATATTTTGATTTTTCAGAAGAATCTGCCAGCGATGATAGTTTGCAATCCTTGTGATGGGTGATTCAACCGGGCCCAGTACTTCCACTGTTGAAAAACAACCTTTGGCATCTGTTGTAAGATTCAAACATAAATCACCCAGGTTCCGGGCCAGGTTGCCGGTTTGTTCTTTGTCCTTTCCAGAGAGTTTCAATTGAATCATTCTGGAAAGGGGGGGATAGTTCAATTTTTTGCGAAACTTCATTTCAGCATCGTAAAATGCTTTGGGATCGTGGTTCATCGCGGCCAGGATACTGAAATGGTTCGGATTATAGGTCTGCATGACGACCCGGCCCGGAACCGTTCCCCGCCCGGCACGCCCGGCAACCTGGGCCAGAATCTGAAACGTTTTTTCCCCGGCTCTGAAATCGGGGAAGCCCAGGGAGAGATCGGCACAGACGATGCCGACCAGGGTAATGCCGGGAAAATCGTGGCCCTTGGCCACCATCTGGGTCCCGATCAGGATGTCGATGGTATGATTTTTAAGGTCCTTGAGTATTTTCAGGATCGAACCCTTGCGCCGGGTGGTGTCCGCATCCATGCGGGATACGCGGGCCTCGGGAAAAAGGGATGTTATCCAATCCTCCAGTTTCTCGGTGCCAAGCCCCATGTGTCTGATCCTGGATGAGCCGCAGGATGGACAGGGGGAGGTCGCCGCCATTGTAAATCCGCAGTAATGGCATTTATACGCATTGATCTGCCTGTGAAACGTGAGGGTGATGTCGCAATTTTTGCAGCGGAGGCTTTTGCCGCAGGCGGCACAGACCGGGAAGCCGGCAAAACCCCGGCGGTTTAAAAAAAGCAGAATCTGGTCACCGCGTTGCAGCGTTTCCCGCATGGCTGTCTGAAGCCGGGGTGTTATGAATCTGGCAATCCCCCTGTTGTCACGATTTTCCCGCAGATCCACGATGTCAACTTTCGGCATGGGCATCTGCCTGATGCGTTGGGTCAGATTCACCTGGCGGAATTTTCCGGTAGAGACATTATAGATGGATTGGAGTGATGGTGTGGCAGACCCTAAAATAGCGATGCAGTCATTGAGTTTGGCCCGAACAACGGCCAGATCTTTTGCATTGTACCGCAGCCCCCCGTCCTGCTTGTAGGAGGCGTCGTGCTCCTCATCGACCACGATCAGACCGATGTGTGTCAGTGGAGAAAATATGGCCGATCTCGCACCGATGACAATTAGAGCCTTATGATCCATGGTTTTGCACCACTGGTCATAGCGCTCTCCAGCGGAAAGCCCGCTGTGAAGGACAGCCACGCATTCGCCGAAACGGCTGCGAAAGCGGCGTTCAATTTGGGAAATGAGGGCGATTTCAGGAACCAGTACAAGAACAGACTGTCCGGTCTTGATCACTTCGGCTGCCAGGTGCATATAAACTTCTGTTTTACCGCTGCCTGTAACGCCGGCCAGAAGATAGGTTGTAAATTTTTTCCCAATGGATCGCCTGACAGTCGTGATTACATGCTGCTGGGCCGGTGTCAGTACCGGCGGCTGCTCCGGGCTGACAGGCTCTCCAAATGGGTCGCGATAGACCTGCTTTGAGATGATGGTAATATAGCCGCCGTCTTTTAAAAATTTTAAATACCCTGTGTGGCCGGGAAGGGTGCTTTTCAATTTTTTAAGGGGAATATCACCGTGTGATTCCAGTAGATCCAGAATCTGTTTTCTGAAATTGTAAAACCGGTCTTCAGGAATATCGGAACGTACCAGTGAAATAAAGCGCTGGGTCATCGGCTTTGTTCGTCCCTGTCTCAGCTCTTTTTTCTGTAGAATCCATCCGCTGCGTTCAAGGTTGTGAAGTACGGCGCGGGGCACTTTTTTTTTGAGATACCGGTTTAAGTTTTTCAAGCAACAGGGGCCCTTTAACAAAAGCTGCAAAACCATTTTTTCCATGGGCGTTGCGGATTTTTGATGCAGGGCCCTCCGGCCAGGTTCGGTCAGGGTGAGGGTCGACATATCAAAAATAGTCAAACCACCGGGCAGGGCCGTGCGAATCACTTCTCCAATGGGATGCAGATAATAATCCGATATCCATTTGAAAAAGGGGATCATTGATGACGGGAAAAGCGGTTTTTCATCGAGAATGTCCAGAATGAGCTTTATTTTTTCCGGGGCGGGAGGTTTTGGCGGGCCCAGTATATAGCCGGTGATACTGCGCCGGCCAAAAGGAACCAGCACGCGCTTGCCGACTGCGGCCAGAGAAACCAGACTTTGCGGAACCTGATAGGTATATGTGTCGAATACCGGCAGGGCTACGGCGACATCTATACAGGTAGAAATGATTTTTGGAAAGTGGACTTCACTGTCTTTTTTAGTAGGTATCATTGGACGGTTTCCGGTTTCAGGTGCCGGTTATACGGTACCTGAATGCATATGACAAGATTCGATATCCGGTAAAGGTATTTCGTTTACATTATTCTCCAGCCTGTTTTGAACCTTTTTTATTGCAAAAAATAAAAAAGTTTGTAAATATTGATCGCATTTACAGCACCGGATAGAAATTTATTTTCATTATATTCTGTTATCGGCAGTTGTCATGAAAGGAGATATATATGCATAAAATTGTAAAACAATCCATGGTTCTTTTTATGGCGATAGCTCTGGCTGTCATCCCATTAACCTCAACGGTCCTGGCCCAGGATTCTCCGGATCAACCGAAAATAAGTGCGGGCATGATGACTGCCGACCTGCTGCTGGTCAGGCCCCTGGGTATTGCGGCAACCCTGATCGGGACAATTGTTTACGTTGTTGCCTATCCCTTTTCAGCCATGGGCGGCAATACAAAAGCGACTTATCAGAAACTTGTCGTAGAACCTGCAAAACATGCATTTAAAAGACCTTTGGGTGAATTTTAAGGGTACCAAACCCCTATCCCGATAAATTTTTAACGCAGTGAAGAATGCCTGGTCGATTTGATAAAGCGAAAATCCTTCAGGCACATTCATACGGTGGAGTACGGTATAAATTTCGATTACTGATAAATCAATGTCATTAACTTTAGCTGACAGGTTTATAGTTCAGGTAAAATAATTTCCGCC
>CAZFXX010000031.1:0-18197 GCA_964522985.1 uncultured Desulfobacteraceae bacterium | reverse complement strand
AATACTGGCCAGTTTCGGGCTCACCATCAAGTACCTGACAAAGGGGCCACTTAAAACACCTGAAAGTATTCATGATACCTTCAAGGGGAAAACGGGTATTATTCCCGATATCAGCAAAGATGACCAGTTGCAGTACCCGAATGAGGCCAAAAAAGAGGGCATCGCCGCAATTATTTCCCTGCCTATCCTGTTTGCCGGCGAGGTCATCGGTGTCTTACGGCTGTATCATGGTCAACCATGGGATATTTCCGAAACAGACCTTGATTCCCTTAACCTTTTGACCGACAATATCGGCCTTGCCATGACTTTTGCCCGATATCGAAACGCCATCCATGCCGTCGCCGGAATCATCGGAAACACGTTTAATCTTGACCTGCCCGAACAGATAACGATCAGGTAGGAAGCTGAAGGCGGAAGGTAGAAGGTTGAGGGGGGGGGGGTAGGCTGAAGGCGAATCACAGGATCTCGAAACGGTTTTTCGCAACATTTTTTCCGGTTCTGTCCGGATCGAAAATTTGCCCGTTCATAGCAATATAAACACCATGCGGCAGGGTCTGAACAGCCGTAACGGCACTGGCGATATTGAAAATTGCATCGGTGAGCCTGAATTTTGCCGGCTGCATTGCCCCTGTCAGCACAATGGTTTTCCCGGAAATATTCTGCAGCATTTCGGCGGTCCGTACCATGGTGTCGGTCCCATGGGTCACCACAATACGCCGGTCCGGGTCGGATTCTATTGTTTCATAAATCAGACGACGATCATCGTCCGTCATATCCAGGCTGTCTTTCCGAAGCAACGTAATCACTTCATACTCAAAGGTAACATTGGCTTCTTTCAGTACATCGATAACCTGGGGATTACCAATCTGGAATTCACTTTTCCGATCAAAATAGATCTTGTCAATGGTTCCGCCGGTGGTAATAAACTTTATTTTCATCTTGGTGTCCCTCTTTAGGATTAAATCTTTTCGGGTTATATTCCCCATCGATTGTATTGGGACAGTTCGTCATTGAAGGTCTTCTTTCTTCTTTTAAAAACCCAATCTATAAATCTTACCAAAAAAGCACGGATCCCAAGTCTCCAAGGCCTGGTCCAAAAAATCAAAATAGTGTGTTTGCGCAAGCACTCTTGACAAAATCCTGCGAATTGTCAAGAGTATGATTGTGAAAGCCTAAAAAAGGCTGTCATGAATCCGAAAAATTGTTATGCCGAAACTCTACATCAAAAAATACGGCCAAAACCTGAAAGGACAAATCATTGCGATTGCCGTCCGTGAAGGTATATTCAGGGACAACTTAACAGAGATCATAAATGATATCAAATTTTTAAACCGCTTCCAGATCCAGACCCTTCTGTTTCACAATATCTCCAACCGGTTTGCCAACCAGAAACACTTTGCCGAATTAGAAACCTGTCTGCGGCAAACCCGGATTATCCGCGTGCCAACGGATCAGGACTTTTACCGGTATGTACTGGCCTTTCAGGACCGGATTGACAAAATCCTTTTTCTGGAAAGAAAATGCCTCATCGATCAAAGCCATGAGCGTATCAATACCCTGAATACCCAAAAAGCGCGCGAATGCATCCGGACCTACAGGGATCTGATCGCCAATACCAATTTCAAGGGCATCATCGACAAGATCTGCCGCAAGATCGACAACGGAGATATTAAACGGGTTCACATAGTACCGGCGGGCAAGAAAACCATTCGGTGTGAACTGTTCAGCATAGAAGGCTCCGGCACCCTGATTGCCAATAATTTTGCCGAGACGTTCGAATCCGTGCGCACGCACGAGGACCTGCGCATGATCGCCGGTATTCTCAAAATTTGTCGTCGGCTTGGATTTATCAAACCCCGTTCCATGGACTATATCGAAGCGCACCGGGATAATTTTTACATAGTAAAAATTGACGGTATTCTGGTAGGTTGCGCGGAAAAAATTCAGCTCGACAACAAAACGATTGAACTTGGGGCCCTGGCCATATCCACAAAATTTCGTAACCAGCGGGTGGGGGTTTTTCTGATAAATGCCTTTATGGCCGAAATGAAACATCAGGGATTTGAGAAAATCGTCTCATTGACCGCCAATCCCAGACTGGAAAGTCTTTATGCCTTTCTTGGGTTTGAAACTAACTGCCCGCCTGGTCTGGTAAACAGGCAGGCCCGATCTCCCGGCAAAAAGATGTTTATCAAACGGCTGTAAATACGACCTATCCACATCGAATATTGATGAACTCCTAAAAAATTCAGTTTCCAAATTAAACTTATTTCCTACTCAATCATGCGCACAACCTGATTCACGAGTTTCTCAATGCCGATGGCCACATCCTTTATGCCGGGCCCAAGCATGTACGCCGGCGTGGTCACGAGTTTGTTTTTTTTATCAATGCAGATATCCTCCACTGCAAGGTCGATATGGATACCTCCCATAGCGTTAATGGCTTGGGCCGTGGCCACATCACTGCCAATCGTCACCTTTGGACTTTTATCGGCCAGGACTTTGGTAAGTGTTGCCGGGCCGATACAGATGGCCCCAACGGGTTTTCCTGCCCCTGTCATTTCACGGATAATTCTTTTAACTTCCGGGTGCACCACTGCCTCGGGACCCTTGACCGCGAAATCACTGAGATTTTTGACTGCACCAAAACCGCCCGGCATGATCAGCGCATCCAGATCAGATGCATTGACTTTTGCCAGATTTTGAATCTCACCCCTGGCAATCCTGGCAGATTCGATCAGAACATTGCGCTTTTCTCCGCTTTCCTGCTGAGTCAAATGGTTGATGACATGCATTTGGTCCATATCCGGCGCCATGCAGCAGATCTGCGCACCGACCCGATCTAGGGCAAGCATGGTCAGCACCGCTTCATGAATTTCAGTTCCATCAAAAACACCGCATCCTGATAAAAGAACCCCTACTTTTTTCCCCATGATTGACCTCCGGTAAAATAGATTTAGTGGTATTTAAAGGTTCGTGCAAAACTTTAAATTTTCTCAACAATTCATACCCGTTATTGGATTCCATGCTTTTCAAAATAACCGATTTGTGGTAACTGTCCATAATCATGGCGCACATTATCTGCATAGCCGGCCAAAAAGGGGGAACCGGCAAAACCACCACAGCTATCAACCTGGCAGCCTCACTGGCCCTGCAAGAAAAAAAAACCTTGCTGATTGATTGCGATCCCCAGGGAAGCACCACTACCGGCATGGGCATCAATAAGCAGGCCCCATTGAAAGATCTTTACCATATTCTGACCGGAAATGCATCTATTTTAAAAGTGATGTTAAACAGCCGTATAGAATTTCTTAAAATTATCCCGGCCCGATTCAAACTGATCCACATCGAGTCAAAACTTGCATCGATATCCGGCGCCGAAGCATTGCTACAGCATCGGCTCAAACCCTGTTTGGACCGGTTCGATTATATTATCATCGATACCCCTGCGTCGATGGGATTTTTTACTGTTTGTGCCCTGGCTGCATCAAACCAGGTTTTGATCCCCTTCCAGTACCAGGTGTTTGCCCTGGAAGGTCTGGTCCAGCTTTTAACCATCATTCAAAAGGTAAGGATTAAAATAAATCCGCGCCTGCGCATCTCAGGTATTCTGCTGACCATGTGCGAAGTTTTCAGGTCTATGCGCAGCCAAATCAATGATGATCTGCCGGCAAATCTCGGGCAGGCGGTCTTTGAAACAACCATTCCATTTGACAGACGCCTGCAGGATTCCGTCAATATGGCGCTGCCCCTTGCGCTCATTGATCTGAATGCCGCCGGGGCCCAGGCGTATTTAAAACTGGCCCTTGAAATCATCTGCAAAATGCCCCCTACCCCTGCTCCAGGACGTGTTTTTCAAGCACAAAACAGGTAAATGTCCCTTCAAATACGAGGGTCTCGCCCTTGCAAACCGTAACGGCAACTGATTTTTTAACATCATTCCCTGATGCTGTCCTGGCCTCAGCCACCACGGTATCTCCGGTTTTGACCGATTTGAGAAGTTTCACATGGGCGCTGCCCCCTATTTTTTATCCTTTTCTATTTCAGCATGAATGATGTATAGTAATAACCTGTTTTTTAAACCAAACCGCCTCGTTTTGCAAGGAGGACTGGAAACCGAGGATTGAATCAGGCATCGGAAGTCCTCCTGTCCGGTGGGCAGGGCTCACCCTGCGATGCATGGAACATACAATTTTCAATATTTAAAAAAATAAAGGCCCATCTGCTTGTCATTTGATGTCACCTTGTTACCTTCTACCTTTGTAAAATCACAGGAGAATATTTTGGATACGATACATGAAATCAGACTTGAAAAACTCAAAAAATTGCTGGATAAAAATAAAATCGACACATTAATGGTGTCCACAGAGGCAAATAGGTTCTATTTAAGCGGTTTTACCGGCGAGGACACCCAGTTTGACGAATCGGCCGGAACGCTTTTCATAACAGAAAAAAAACTGATCCTGGCGACCGATTCACGTTTTGAGGAACAGGCAGCCATTGAAGCCCCGCAGTTTGAACGATACTGCTATAAAAAAGGACTTCCCAAAGAAATTCATCATATTTTAAAAATGCTCGGCACAAAACATCTGGGCATAGAAGAACGGCGCATCTCTTTTTACCAGTATTCACAGATCAAAAAAACACTGTCAGATGCCGGACTTGAGATTAAAATTGTCTCCGGGGACAATACGGTTGAATCACTGCGCCTGATCAAGGGGGAAAATGAAATAAAGGCCACACGCAAGGCACTTTGCCTTGCTGAAACAGTGTTTGAAAACTTTTTGCAGACCATTTCCTGCAAAATGACTGAAAAAGAGGCGGCATGGGCCATGGAAAAAGGAATGCGTGAGGCCGGAGCGGAAAAATTATCATTTCCCGTGATTGCCGCATCAGGTCCCAACAGCGCATTGCCCCATGCAATCCCAGGAGACCGGATGATCAATACAAATGAGCCTTTGCTTTTTGACTGGGGCGCTAGTCTGGATAACTACTGCTCAGATACCAGTCGTACTGTAATTCTGGGTCACAGTGATGACCAGTACAAAAAAATCTACAAGATTGTACTGGAGGCCCAGCAAAAAGCCATTGCTGCCCTAGGGCCCGGAATATACGCAAACGAAGTTGACGGCATTGCCCGGCGGCATATCGACCAAACTGAATTTAAAGGCGCATTCGGACACGGTCTTGGACACGGTACCGGCCTTGTCGTTCATGAAGAGCCCAGGCTCAGTCCCTTGTGCAACACCATTCTCCAACCCGGGATGATCGTCACCGTAGAACCGGGCATCTATGTTGCCGGCTGGGGGGGCGTACGTATCGAAAACCAGGTGGTAATCCGGGAAGACGGATGTGAAGTACTGAACACCTTGTCCACCGACAGATATATTGAGGCGATATAAAAAATTGCCGGCTTCGTAAAAAAATCCAACTTCTACGAAGACTGAAGATAAAGGATAGAGGAGAAAGAAATAAGAAAAAGGGGAAAAACGTGGGGTGGATGGAGGAAATGCCGGTATATTGGGATAAGGGCGAATACCGGAATGCTGGAATAAGGGAAGGCAAAAGGCGAAAAATTGACAACGACAGACGATTTTATGGAACAGTACCTTACCCATCTTGCCATCGAAAAAGGGCTGGCTGAAAAAACACTGGACTCCTACCGTCTGGATCTGACCAGATATATCGGATTCCTCAAGGATCACCGCGTTAAAAGCTTTACGAATTCCGACACGGCCTTTATCTTGAAACATCTGATCCGGTTGCGTAAAGCAGGTCTGGGGGCCCGCTCAAGGGCCAGACATCTGGTTGCCATAAGAGGTTTTTACAAATTTCTGGTTCAGGAAAAAATTTTGCACCGCGATCCATCCAAAACCATCAGCCTTCCCAAGGGCGGACTCAAACTTCCGGATGTATTGTCCGCCCCGGAGATAAAAATACTGATAGACACGCCGAAGGCTTCGCGTCCTATCGGAAAAAGGGACAGGGCAATGATAGAACTGCTGTATGCCGCTGGGTTGCGGGTATCCGAACTGATTAATCTAAAACTGCAGGACATCAACCTTGAAGCCTGTTTTGTCAGGGTATTCGGCAAAGGTTCCAAAGAAAGAATCGTTCCTTTTGGCACCTACGCCCAAAAAAAAATCAACGACTATCTGCGAACAGCCAGACCCATATTGCTCAAGGAACATCTCAGTGAATTTATCTTCGTGGCCCGGGCCGGCAGGCCCATGACCCGCCAGGGATTCTGGAAACTGCTTCGCGGCTACGCCCTTAAAGCCAATATTCGCAAAACGATCACGCCTCATACCATCCGGCATTCCTTTGCCAGCCATCTGCTTGAGGGAGGCGCGGACCTTAGGGCCGTTCAGGTAATGCTGGGGCATGTTGACATCAGCACAACCCAGATTTACACTCACGTGGCCCGGGATCATCTGGTTAAAATGCACAAAAAATATCATCCCCGCGGATAAGGGGCTTCGGGGTATTTTTTATTCGATTGCATTTACACAACTCCAATTATTATGAAAGGAAGAAAGGCTTGTGATAAACTCATTAAATAATGTTAATTCAATTGGATACTGGTTAAACTCTGATTTAACGCCTGAATCTTCGGACAACTTTCTTAACGACGCTATCCTGAACGTCAACCACCCGGTATATCTGGTAAATTATCAGGGCCGGCTGGCTGCGGCAAACAACGGTACCGCCGTGATCAACCCGGACACTTTAGCGCCGGACGCCTGTCCGTTGCTGGCCTATGCCCCGCCCCTTCACCCTGAAACCCTGGGTGACACCGTGTTCAAGAAGGCCCACAATATTCGTTATGCATATGTGGGGGGCGCCATGGCCAACGGCATCACTTCGGAGAAAATGGTCGAAAAAATGGGGAAAACCGGTATGCTCGGATTTTTCGGAGCCGCCGGCCTCTCGCTGCCGGACATCGAGGCTGCCCTGGATTATCTGCAGCAGAAGATGCCGGGTATCCCGTTTGGTTCAAACCTGATTCATAACCCCAATGAGCCAGACCAGGAAGCGGCAGTGGTGGATCTGTATCTACGCCGGAAAATTCGACTCATCAGCGCTTCGGCCTTTCTGCGGCTGACCCTGCCGCTGGTCTATTTCCGAGTAAAAGGGATACACCTGTCGCCAGATGGCACGATCGTCTGTCCCAACAGGATTATTGCAAAGGTTTCCAGGGTCGAACTGGCTCAAAAATTTTTTTCACCGCCCCCGAAAAAATTACTCGATAAATTGCTGGAGCAGCAAAAAATCACCCGCCAAGAGGCTGACCTGGCGCGGGAAATTCCCCTTGCCGATGATGTGACGGCAGAGGCTGATTCCGGGGGTCATACCGATAACCGCCCTGCCATATCCCTTTTGCCCACTATGCTGTCACTGCGTGACGAGATGATGGCAAAATACAACTACCAAAGACCGCTTTGCGTGGGGCTGGGCGGTGGAATTGCCACACCCGCGTCCTGTTCCGCCGCCTTTGCCATGGGGGCGGCCTATGTCCTCACCGGGACAGTCAACCAGGCCTGTGTGGAAGCCGGTATATCCCAAACAGTCAGAAATATGCTGGCCGAGGCCCGTCAGGCAGATGTTACCATGGCCCCGGCAGCCGATATGTTTGAAATGGGTGTCAAGGTGCAGGTGCTGAAAAGAGGCACCCTGTTTCCCCAGCGTGCAGCCAAGCTTTACGATCTGTACTCCGGCTATGACTGTTTTGAGAATATTCCATCCAGAGACAGACAGGTGCTGACGGATAAATTTTTTTGCTGCAGTTTTGACGATGCGTGGAACCAGACCCGGAATTTTTTCATTCAACGCGACCCCAGGCAGGTCCAGCGTGCTGAAAAAGATCCGCGCCATAAGATGGCCTTGGTATTTCGCTCCTATCTGGGGCAGTCTTCCGGGTGGGCCAAGACAGGGAACCCAGCCCGAAAAATTGACTACCAGATCTGGTGCGGCCCGGCCATCGGTGCGTTTAACGAATGGTGCGCCGATTCATTTCTGGCGCATCCGGAAAACAGAAAAGTGGTCACCGTGGCCATGAACCTGCTCTTGGGAGCCGCCGTGGCAACTAGAACAAACTGGCTGCGCTTTCAATTTGACGGGCTTCCTTCGGACATGGGAAAATTCCCCCCGCTGCCCCTTGAAAAGATTAGAAAAATTACAGGGTGACTAATTCAGCACAGGATATTTTTTTTCATCTTGACCCAGTTTTTTTACAAAGCCCTTCATAAAACCGGTAATATTGAGCACCACTGCGCTCGGGGACGGAGGGTCCGAAATTTTCATATCGTTGTGAAAAATATCCACACTTTGCTCCTGGATAATTGACCTGTCCTTATTTGGCGTCTTGTGACTGCTGATGATCTCCTGTATGCGATACCGCAACTCATGGTTTGAAAGGTCATCTGATTCCGGCCTGATGATAAAAAGACGATATTGTTTACCGGGCTTCTCTTTACCTTCTGTTTTACCCATTGCCGGGTTGCCGTTAAAACAAAAACCGTTTTCATGCAGCCATTTCTCTAAATCCGCCAGGATTTTTTTTGCTTCGGGTATTGTAAATTTCAGATGGGCTACCAGATAACCGCCAAAGTAAACAGTAAAAACCTGATCAGGATGATACTGCCTGGCATAACCCGACTGCATTCCGCCAAGGGGATCAGGGGCAAGGAATTCACGGGACCAGCGCTTCCATTTTGCCGGGTTGATCTTGAATTTAATGGCAAGCTCCCGATTATTATAGAATTTAAGCATTATTAAAACGCCTTTAAGTTGCATAGTTGATATATCAATATAACAACTCCTTTTTTTTTGTCAACCCCTGCACATATTGAGTTTACATCTTACTACTTTTTTGTTATGGAATAATTTTAAATTTATAAAATTATAAAATAGCTTTAAAAAACAGATCAACCGGTTGTACGTCTCAAGGGTCCGGGTCAAATATTTTTCCGGCATACAGGCAAAAATTTTTAAAAAAATTACAGCCTGCCGATACGATCGATTGACAATCAATTTGGGTATAGGAAAAAGCCTTGATAAAAAATAAACAAAATACAGCCGACACACTGCCGATTGCCGTTATCGGCATGGGCTGCGTATTTCCCAAATCTTCCGGCCTGAAAGAATTCTGGCGATTGATTTTTCGTAGCATCGATGCAATTACCGAAGTTCCGGAAACCCACTGGTCCCCTGACGATTATTTTGATCCGGACCCCAAAAAGCCTGACCACATATACTGTAAACGCGGCGGATTTCTTTCACCGGTGGCCTTTGATCCCACCGAGTTCGGAATTCCACCCAATTCGCTGGAGGCCACCGACACATCTCAATTGCTGGGCCTTTATGCTGCCAAGGCGGCCCTGGATGATGCCGGGTACGGCCACGGCAAAGACTTCAACCATGACAAAACCAGCGTAATTCTCGGTGTCACCGGTACCCAGGAGCTTGTAATTCCGTTAAGCTCCCGCCTGGGTCATCCCAAATGGCGCAGAGCGCTGAAAGACGCAGGCATCGAAAAGAAAAAAATTACTGAGGTGATGCAGCGCATCTCAAACGCCTATGTTCCCTGGCAGCAAAACTCATTTCCAGGACTTTTGGGCAATGTGGTAGCCGGACGCATATGCAACCGCCTCGACTTGGGCGGTACCAACTGTGTTGTGGATGCCGCATGCGCAAGCTCCATGAGCGCCGCCCACATGTCTCTGCTGGAGCTTTATTCAGGGCGCAGCGATATGGTGATTACCGGCGGTGTGGATACCCTCAATGACATTTTCATGCACATGTGTTTTTCCAAAACCATGATTCTGTCACCCACCGGGGATGCAAAACCCTTTTCCAGCGAGGCCGACGGAGTGGTACTTGGAGAAGGCATAGGGATGGCCGTACTTAAGCGGCTGGAAGACGCCGTCCAAGACCAAGACAATATCTATGCCGTCATCAAATCCATGGGAACATCCAGCGACGGCAGGTCTCAAAGCATCTATGCCCCGCGGGTCGAAGGGCAGGCCCTGGCCCTGCGTCGCGCCTATAAAAATGCCGGGATAGATCCGTCAACGATTGAACTGGTCGAGGCCCATGGCACAGGGACACGGGTCGGAGATCAGGTGGAATTCAAAGCCCTTAAAGACGTTTTCCAAAGCAATACAGCAGGTTCTGGCAACTGGTGTGCTTTGGGATCGGTCAAATCCATGATCGGACATACCAAGGCCGCTTCCGGTTCGGCCGGGCTTATCAAGGCTGTCCTGGCCCTGCACCACAAAGTACTGCCCCCCACGCTCAAAGTCAAACAGCCGGACCCCGGCCTTGAAATTGAGGGCAGCCCCTTTTACCTGAACACCCAAAACCGGCCCTGGGTATCACACCCGGACCATCCCCGCCGCTGTGGGGTCAGTTCCTTTGGTTTTGGAGGCAGTAATTTTCATATGGTACTGGAAGAGTATCAGTCCCGGAAAAAACAGGTCTCCTGGGATGGTTCCGTTGAAATTTTTGCGCTTTCTTCGGATTCCGACAAAAAGCTGGCCCAATCTCTCAGGCACCTGCAAAAAAAACTGACTGACACCCCGGACACTGATTTAACCGCGGCTCTGGCTGCTGAAACCAGAAACAATTTCAAAACTAATCATTTTCACCGAATGGTTCTGATATTAGAGGCCCCACAGAAACCGACCGATCTTCTGGATGATGCAATTGCAAAACTGGAAAACAACCATGGCCATGCAGCCTGGAACACCTATCAGGCATACTATGGTTCTGCACCGGTGCAGGGCAGACTCGCCTTTATTTTTCCCGGCCAGGGCAGCCAGTTTGTCGGCATGGGCCAGGACCTGATCTGTGCCTTTCCCGAAGCCCTGAAAGCGCTGGAACGTGCCGGCCAATTCCTTGACCCTTTGGATAATCTTAACGACCTTATTTTCCCAAAATCATTGTTTGATCCAAAAGAGCGGCAGGCCCATGAAACAAAGCTTCGCTCGACTGACATCACTCAGGTTGCCCTGGGTGCTGTTTGTCTGGCTTTTCATAACGTCTTAAAACGCTTTAATGTCAAGGCTGATGCTGCTTGCGGTCACAGCTACGGAGAACTGCCGGCCCTTTTTGCGGCCGGTGTTATCGACGAAGATGCCCTTTTGGAGCTCTCTTTTCTAAGGGGACGTTACATGGCTGGTGCCGATAAGAACGGAGCGATGCTGGCGGTCAAGGCCCCCATTGACAAACTGGCGGCATTGGTCCGCGAGTCAAACCTGGATGTCATCCTGGCCAATCGCAACAGCCCTGTGCAGGGGGTATTGTCCGGTCCTGCCGATGCTGTCACTGCCGCTGAAAAAAAATGCAGGGAAAACAAATTCCGCACCATCCGGCTACCGGTTTCCGCAGCCTTTCACAGTCGGTTGGTCAAAAACGCCCAAAAACCGTTTATGAAGGCCCTGGAAAAATTCGACCTGCAAAAACCGGAAATTCCTGTTTTTTCCAACACAAGCGCCCTGCCCTACCCCGACAAACCATATGAGGCCAGAAAACTCCTTGGCCGGCAAATTCTCTGCCCGGTGGATTTTATCGGCGTCATTACCAATATGTATGAAAAAGGTGTCCGTACATTTGTCGAGGTGGGCCCTAAAACGGTTCTCACCGGCCTTGTCAAAACGATTCTCAAAGAACACGAATGTACAGCGATGGCCCTTGATGCCTCATCTGGCAAACAGTCCGGCATCGGTGATCTTGCCCGCACGCTGGGCCACATCGCAGCGCTTGGATACCCGGTAAAACTCGAGCATTGGGAGGAAAACAATAACAAACCTTTCCGCAAACAATTGATAAGTCTGCCGATCAGCGGCGCAAATCTGAATGGTTCCACCGGCAGCATGTTTGAATCACCCACCTTTCAATCAAACGATTCGGGCGCAACTCCTGCCGATCACAAAAACATTGTTTCCCGCAAAAAACAGGTGACCGGTTCGAATAATCAGTGGGCCGACGCAGTATCACGCAACAAAGACCCAGCCTCAACCACATACCGTTCTGCCAAATGCTCACATAGGGCATCTGCAGATTCAATCAATAACAACACGCCACCTTCTAAAGATGCAAATGCTATGAAAACAGATAACACCAACGAGCCCCAATTTATTCATGAAACACTGAGAGTCGTCCAGGAAGGCCTTAAGTCCATGGAAACGCTCCAGAACCAGACAGCCGAAACCCATAAAATTTTTCTGGAAACCCAGACCCAGGCTGGCCGAACACTTCAGGAGATGATACAAAGTATACGATCTCTGGCCGAGGCGGGCATGGGAAAGTCAACCCCTGACTGTTCTCAAGTGCCTGCCGGGGCTGTATCCCAGATTTTTAAAAACCGGGCAGTATCTTCAGATAATTCAGGCAAGAGCGATGTCCCGTATCAATTGCCGACACAGGAAATAAAAGCGCCCATTACGCAACCTCAAAAAAAATCATCTGAACCCCGGATCACGGAAAAATCGAAAAAATCGGATCAGGCGATTGCCGGTCCCCCAGGTGCCCTCGCCGACACACTGCTGGAAATTGTGGGCGAGCTCACCGGGTATCCCATGGAGATGCTCGGCATGGAGATGGATATCGAGGCTGACCTGGGCATCGACTCCATCAAAAGGGTGGAGATTCTTTCCGCGCTGGAAGAAAAAATGCCCGACCTCCCGGCTGTTTCCCCGGAAATCATGGGAACACTTAAAACACTGGGACAGATTGCAGAACACATATCCCCTGATTCGCCGGGCCCCGAGGCTGCTGACAGCCCTGTCGCAAGTTCCGGGCCGGCAAATAGTCATCAGGATGTCAACACGGCCCTGCTGGAAATTGTGGGCGAGCTCACCGGGTATCCCATGGAGATGCTCGGCATGGAGATGGATATCGAGGCTGACCTGGGCATCGACTCCATCAAAAGGGTGGAGATTCTTTCCGCGCTGGAAGAAAAAATGCCCCACCTCCCGAGTGTTACCCCGGAAATCATGGGAACACTTAAAACACTGGGAGAGATTGCCGACTATCTGAGCAAAGAGGGCCGGGAAATTTTTAGGGGAAAAAAAAATACACTATGCTCTTTAAAAACAGATAGCTGTGTTTCGAAAAATAAAGTGCCGCATAAACCTGGTGACACCCGGCATGAAGATCCTCAACCTCAAGCCAATGATATCCTCAGGCAAACCATGACGGTCAAAGAGACCCCCTTTAAAAACGGTAGTCGCATTGATATCCCAGAGGACCGCAGCATCCTTATTGTTGGCGAACCTTCGGAACTGACCAAGGCCCTGAAGAATGAATTTTCCTTTACAGGTATAGATGCCATAGTTGTTGGTCCGGATGCAGCCGACACAAACCTTTTTTCCCGTGCAGGAGGCGTTGTCATCCTTGCACCGGATACCCGCACAGACGAATCTTTTTTAAAACAGATTTTTGGACTGACCCGTCAATGCGCACCTGCCCTTCTTGAGACGGCAGGTGAGGGTGGGGCCTTTTTTGCAACCGTATCCCGGCTTGACGGCGCTTTTGGTTTTAACGGGCGTAAAATAACAGATCCCATGCAGGGCGGCCTGGCGGGACTGGCCAAAACCGCTGCCCTGGAGTGGCAGGGTGTTTGCTGTAAAGCCCTGGACCTGGAACCGAACTGGCAGGACCATACCCAAGTCGCCGCAGCCATAGTGCGGGAAGTGTTAAACCGTGCGCCATCGCCCACCATCGAAATCGGCCTGGCACCGGATTCCCGCCTGACCCTGGAATTAGCCAAAACGCCCCTTGATGTGCCCGAAGTCACTCTGGATCCAAAGGATGTCTTCCTTGTTTCAGGCGGGGCCCGGGGTGTCACCGCGGCGGCAGCACTTGAACTTGCCATACACGGACAGCCCACGCTGATCCTTATCGGCCGCTCGGTTATAGAAGAATCCGAACCTGAATGGCTTGCCCCTCTGACCGATGAAAAAACCATCAAAAAGGCAATTATCAAAAACCAATTCACGGCCAAAACCATACCCCCAACAGAAGTGGATAAATTTTTTAAAAAATACATGGCCGGTCGTGAGATCAAAACCAACCTGGATGCCATCCGGGCAACCGGCGCCAATGTCGGTTATTTTGCCGCTGATGTAAGGGACCCGGAGAGCATTCAAAATGTAATTGACCAGGTGCACAAAAAATACGGTGTGATCACGGGTATCGTTCACGGTGCCGGCATCCTGGAAGACCGGCTGATCATTGATAAAACAGATCGACAATTTAATCAGGTTTTCGATACCAAGGTAAAGGGACTTGCTATCCTGCTGGAGGCGACATGCAATGACCCCCTGAAACATCTCGTGCTCTTCTCTTCGGTAGCGGCCCGCATGGGAAACCCGGGCCAGGCGGATTATGCCATGGCCAACGAAGTTTTAAATAAAATCGCAAAGGCTGAAGCCGCCATGCGACCGGACTGTCGGGTAAGTGCCATCAACTGGGGGCCCTGGGACGGCGGAATGGTCTCTTTGCCCCTAAAAAGGGCCTTTGAAAAAAGAGGAATTCCCCTGATTCCCGTCAAAGAGGGGACTAAAAGCATGCTTCGGGAAATGAATGCGCCCAAGGAAAATCCGGTTGAAATTGTAATAGGCTCCGAACTTATGCCTGATCAATACAGGGCCGGCAAACCGGCCCTGAAAAACAGATTGTCTTACAATAAAAAACACCTGTCTTTATCTTTTAAGCTCGATGTCGATGTAAAGCAGTATCCGATTCTGGAGTCCCATGTTCTGGACGGCAAACCCGTGGTCCCTTTTGCACTCATGGCCGAATGGTTAGGTTATGGGGCCCTGCATGAAAATCCAGGTCTCTTCCTTTGCGGTATCGATGATATGCGCTTGCTCAAGGGCATTCAACTGGACCGGGATAAAAAAGCCCTCCGATTGCTGGCTGGTAAGCTTTACAAAAAAGGCACGAACTGGGAGGTGGACGTGGAACTCCGAGATGGGCTTAATAGCAGCCGCGAGGTGATCTACTCCAGAGCCAGGGCGATTTTGACAGATAGACCCTCCTTTCCGGCGCTCTTTAATGAGCCCGGGCTTCTCTGCCAAAATGGATACTCACGCAGTATAAAAGAGATCTATGACAAAATTCTCTTTCACGGCAGGGGACTTCACGGCATTGAAAAAGTGACGCGCTGCACTGCAAAGGATATGGTGGCCCGGGTTTTTTCAGCGCCTTCCCCTTCAAATTGGATGTCACAACCGCTGAGAAGTACATGGATCGGCGATCCCCTGGTGCTGGATTCGGCCTTTCAGATGGCCAGCCTGTGGTGCTTTGAGGAAAAAGGCATGGTGTCACTGCCCAGTTACAGCGCCAGTTACCGCCAGCACTGCAATATTTTCCCAAAACAGGGAATACAGGCCCTGCTGGAAATTAAAGATGCGAATGATCATAAGATGCTCGGAGATTTTACATTTCTGGATTCTCAAAACAGGGTAATCGCCAGCCTCAACGGATATGAGGCGGTCATGGACCAATCCCTGTTCAAGTCATTCAAGCCTTAGGCGCTTCTGGTAATTCAGATACAATAATTCCCCTCACCCGGTCCATCAATACCGGCAGGGTTTCGTCGCTGTATCCGGATGTATTAACCAGCGGGTGGATAATCATTTCAGCCTTGCCCGGAAAAAGATCAAAGGTTTTGGTCGGCAAAATACGTCGGGTGCCTTCAATGGTTACCGGAAGAATGGGGAGTCCTAAATCAAGCGCAAATTTAAAGGCACCTTTTTTAAAAGGGCCCATTGCGGCGATTTTGCTGCGGGTTCCTTCCGGAAAAAACAGAACGGATGTCCCGTTGACAATTTTTTCCCGAGCTGCGTTGATGGAATTTAATGCCGCCTGGGTATTGGAACGGTCAATAAAAATATGGCCTATCTTTTCACAGGCACTCCCCAATCCCGGAATATTTCTTAACTCCTGTTTCATCACCCATTTAAAATCCATGCCCAGCCAGCCATATAAAACAAATATATCATACTGGCTCTGATGGTTCGATACCACCACACAGGAAATGTCTTTATTAATGTTTTCACGGCCCTGAACCGTTACCAGCATGGGTGTGGCCCAGGCATTGATCCGGGCCCACACGACTCCCATTTTACCGGCGGTTTTGGGGCCTGCGACGGCTGCCAGTCCAATTGCGACAATTGCAACAATAGAAGTAGACAGAATAACAATCGGGGCAAAAATCAGAAATTTATAGGGCTGGTACAAAATTCGCAGCACTCTTTTCATAAATAAAAATTCTCCGAAATGGCATAAATCGCATGAATGGAGAAATATAAAAAGATACCGAGCTTAAGTCAAGCATGTTCCCGGTCTATGCAGACTCAAAGCAACCGCCGGGCATAAAATGATCCATCGAGTTTTTCTTGACACTGTCCGATTAACACCCGACGCAATTATTTTTCATACGCTTGTCAATCTCGATTGCCTGTTCTATCTTATCTTTTAAAGAGCACTGAATTATCAGGTCTCACGACATCGACAGGGAGGTATCCATGCGAGGAATCGCCATCAGATGGCTGACGTTGACCGGGGCAATCATCATCACATCTTACATGCTGGATGGTATCCACATAAAAGGTTTCTTTTCAGCATTTTTTGCTGCCGCTTTTCTGGGTATTTCAAATGCCTTTTTCCGGCCGGTTCTCATTCTTTTAACCCTGCCCATAACCATTTTAACCTTTGGATTTTTTACCTTTGTAATCAACGCAATTATGCTGATGATGGTTGCGGGCATTCTGCCCGGATTTCATATCGCAGGATTCTGGTCTGCCGTTTTCGGCTCTGCGATGATCAGCATCATCAGCTGGCTTATAAACTCTTTTATCAATGAAAACGGTAGAATGGAATATATTGACCTTCACCATAAGGGCAAAAATAGATGGGAGTCGTAAAAAAAATTAATAGAAAAAGACCAGCGACTTCCAGAAGTCTTAAATTTTCAGTATTCAGTTTATTCGGTATCTACTTTATGTTTAATTAGCCAAATCCAGAACCGGGGAATCCTGTATCTGTGGCTCGGTTACAGTTTTTTTTCTATTTTCAAAATATCATCAGGCAAGTCCACTTCAGGAGAATCAAACTCCGTGACAAGTACCCGGATTCGATAGCCGTGTTCCAGTGCCCGGAGCTGTTCCAGTTTCTCAATGCGCTCCAAGGTTCCTTCGGAGAGTAATCTGAATTTATCCAGAAATCGCCGG
Source organism: uncultured Desulfobacteraceae bacterium (assembly GCA_964522985.1). Taxonomy (GTDB): domain Bacteria; phylum Desulfobacterota; class Desulfobacteria; order Desulfobacterales; family 4572-123; genus 4572-123. Next base: position 954 of record CAZFXX010000031.1, on the reverse strand, counting down.
GTATAGGCATATATACCCAGATGTTTATAACTGTCGAATTTTTCTCCCGAATCCCTGCCAAAGGGGATGGGGGACCTTGAAAAATAAAGGGCCCAGCCGTTACGGTCAAAAACGAGTTTAACATCTTTCGGGTTTGTAATTTCTCCGGGGTCTTTAATTTTAAACGCCAGCGTGCTCATCGCAACATCTTTTTCCGTTGCAAAGGGTTTTACCAGTTGATCCAGACAACGCGGGTCCAGCAACGGCTGATCCCCCTGAACATTGATGATGATATCTTCGACATCGAGCCCTAAAATATCAGCGGCCTCCCCTGCCCTGTCCGTTCCCGACCTGTTTTTATCAGAAGTCATCACGGCCTTTCCCCCGAATCCCAAAACCGTATCCATAATTCGCTGATCATCAGTTGCCACCACCACCTCGGTGACATATTCGGCACGCATGGATCTTTCATATACCCTTTTTATCATGGGTTTTCCGGCTATGACGGCAAGTGGTTTACCTTCAAAACGGCTGGATTTATATCGCGCTGGAATAATCACAACTGTTTTCATTTTGTATGGCGGCTCCTTATCTGAAAAATTTTATAAAAAATGGACAGATCGCTGTCGCCGGAAAGATTTGATTGACCCGGCAATCGATTTCTGATTATATGTTTGAGGTTGCTGCGAATAATTTTTTTAGTATCCATCCGGAAATAAAAATTTTTGTTCAAAATCAAGGCATTCGTTTCACAGCACCTGATAATAAAATAGGGCAAAAAGCATTTCCAGACGAATATTATCTAATTTTTGCATCCTGAATCAGGTAAAAAACAGATATTTTTTAAAAAAAGTGTAACCTGATAAACAAAGAATGCCTTATAACAGATTGCAAAAAATATCAACCGGCAGCATGTGACGACAGCAATTCTAATTATGGCAATTGCTGCAACCGCCAGCACTATTAGAAATCGAT
>CAZFXX010000030.1:0-18369 GCA_964522985.1 uncultured Desulfobacteraceae bacterium | reverse complement strand
CCACCTCTTCAATGGTTTCGCAGGAAGAGGCCATGGATATAATAATATTTTCCGCGTCAGGGGCCCCCACGTAGTCAAATAGATTATAGGACCGGCCGGTCAAATCACCGACTTTTTCCATGGCATCAACCACCAGAGCGGGTACTTTCAGATAAAAAGGATTGGCGGCTTCCCTGCCCTGAAAATAAATATCCGGATTTTGCGCGGTCCCCCGCAATTCGGGCCTTTCCGGGTTGGCGCCGCGTGCGCGGAAAGCCGCCACCGCGTCCCTGTTTACCAGCATGGCCATATCCTCATATGAGATGAGTTCGATCTTCTGGATCTCATGGGAAGTACGGAACCCTTCAAAAAAATGAACAAACGGAACACTGGCGTCAATGGCGGCCAGGTGGGCCACCAGTGCAAGATCCATGGCTTCCTGCACGGAAGCGGATGCCAGCATGGCAAATCCGGTCTGACGGACCGCCATGACATCCTGATGGTCCCCGAAAATGGAAAGGGCATGACCAGCAATGGAGCGCGCCGTGACATGGAATACCGCCGGCAGCAGTTCTCCGGCGATTTTATACATATTGGGAATCATCAGCAGCAGGCCCTGGGACGCGGTAAAGGTGGTGGTCAGTGCCCCGGCGGCCAGAGAACCGTGTACGGCCGCGGCAGCACCGGCTTCCGACTGGAGCTGACGCACCAGCATTTGCTGCCCGAACACATTTTTAAGGCCATTGGCCGACCACTCATCACAGATCTCGCCCATGGGCGAGGAAGGTGTGATGGGATAAATAGCCGCTGCATCGCTCATGGCATACGCCACATGGGCGGCTGCGGTGTTCCCGTCGATTGTCTTCATTTTTTTTGTCATTATCGTACTCCTTAATTTGGTATTCTCGGCAATCACGGCCTCACGCTACCTTTTTAATATAGGTGCATGGGCTGAATTATTGTCTGTTGATCCGGCTGTGCGGCCGGTGTATTTATTAAATGATGGGCATGAGGAAGAAGCTAAGTGATTTCATATGGCCGTGGCCTAAAATCCAAACCGCATTGCGGTATACCGGTCAGTGCTGAAGCCAGGTGTGACAAACCGAATCAATTAAACCGGTGTGGCAGGTCGCCGACGCCTGGAGGATAACAGCTCCAAGCCCAAAGACGGAAGATATTTCAAGTAACAAAATTTGTAAAGAAAAACTTTGGAAATACAGCAATTCTAATTATGAATTTGGTCGGAGCAATATATTTGGGTATTTTCTCGCCTCATGATAATTAAAAAACTGTTAACATGTTGTTTTAATAAATAATAAATTCTATAAACAAACACACCGTCTTGTGCTGACAAATAATGGGTAAGTGCTGGTCATAAATGCAGTGATGCAGGTTCAGTGGCTCACCTTTGCGCCGGTGGCCAGGGAAGCCAGACTTGTCTATGGCGTTACGGCACTGCAAATCGATCTCCTTTCCATGATTTTTATGGGCGTATTCATCGTCATATGCATTCCGGCCTCATATATTATTGATACGTTCGGTATCCGAATCGAAGTTGGCCTTGGTGCGATACTTATCGCCGCCTTCGGTCTCTTGAAAGGACTATATGCACATCATTATACCATAGTTGTTGTTTCACAGATCGGGCTTGCGGTTGCCCAGCCGTTTATTCTTAATTCCACCACCAAGGTGGCTGGATGCTGGTTTCCGGTAAAAGAAAGGGCAACTGCGGTGGGCATTGCGACCCTGGCGCAGTTTATTGGTATTATATGTGCCATGATTGTGACCCCCTTGCTTGTCACCCAATTTTCGATCGTTGGAATCATCCTTAGCGCTATGCTCAAGGAATCGCCAATGATCCAGATTAATCAATAAAACACAGGAAGCCCCCATTAATAGGCAGATCAGGAGAAAAAACAACTCCCCCATATAACAAGATACCAAGGGGTTGGCTGGGCATCCGTGCTCAGGCTGATTTCACATTTTCTCCCTTATATTGCAAAGGCTCCCATTCTTTGCACTACAACAGGCGCAACATGATGAGCTGCAGCCCCCCTGGCCCTTATAGCGCCGAATAAAACTCCTGCCACTGTAAAACACGGCAAGCGCTACGATCAAAATCACAATTATCGTGTCCATATATCCTCCATTTCACCTTACTATTATCAACGGGATATTTTCTGAAAATTATCTGTTGCCCGTCTCTGGGTCTTTATTTCCGTGTCCTGGGAAAATCCCATATCACAAATTCTGCACCCGAGTTCACAGCTTGCTTTTACCGTAGAAATTGTCCCTGCCTGGTCAACTTCCATTTTCCGCATACTTACCTTGTTCATTACCATTTTCCATGATGTGTGTTCATTTAAATGTAAGGTATGACTAACAATGTTAATTGTCAATTTAAAAGTTAAGCTAAACAAACATTAAAAGATTTGACTTATTAAGTCTGCCTGTTTATTATAAATTTTTATAACAACGATGGAAGCTCATTGCAGAAAAAGTATGAGAAAAAACGTAAACAAACCTATTGAATTATCTGAAAGCCTGGAAGATTACCTTGAAACCATCCTGGATTTACAGATCAACCATAAGGTAGCAAGGTCAAAAGATATCGCTAAAAAAATGGGCGTCAAACAGGGGTCGGTCACGGGGATGCTGAAGAATCTGGCAACAAAAAAATTTATCAACTATCAGCCCTATGGGTTTATTACCCTGACCCCGGAAGGGAAAAAAATAGCCCGTGAGATCAAAAGAAAGCATTTAATTATCAATGATTTTCTTTTTCGAATTTTACAGGTAGATGACGAAAAAGCCGATAAAACAGCTTGCAGAATGGAACATATTATGGACAGATCCATTGTAGACAGGCTTGTGGATTTTATCGATTTTATTGACACATGTCCCAGAACCGGTTCTCACTGGATAAAACTTTTCGGGGAATACTGTGCGACACACGAGCAGGATCGATCAAGGTGTATCAAATGCCTTGATGATTGCACCGCGCGTCTGAAATAAAAATTCCTGATAATGCAATGTCCTCAGCCCTTACATCGAAACGAAACTTAATAACAGCCCGTTTGCAGGCAGCAAAACAACATGACCGCTGCAATGACCAAACCAATCGGTGTTTAGAAAAAATTCGGATACTGCAAAGCAATTTTTTAACCAAACCGCTGGATATAAATTTTTTTAAACAAACGACCGCTCAAATTTTTGCATCACTCAGAGTAGTTGGAAATAAAATAATAACCATTCGATCCGGTCTGATATACCAAATTTATAGGTATTTCCGGATCATAAATAACGAGGTTTGCATCATGAACTGCCTCACCAGATCAAACGCCTTAAAAATTTTCATTGCTCTCATCGTCATGACACTGATGACCCGGTTTGCATATGGTTCCAATCCGACCGTAAAAATAGGGGTGCTGGCCAACAGCGATGTTGAGCGCTGTATGGCAAAATGGTCCCCGACGGCTGACTATCTTTCAAAAACAATCCCCGGGCAGAGATTTAAAATCGTACCCATCGATTTTGAAAATATTTTACCGACCGTCGAAAATGGCTATGTCTATTTTGTTTTAGCCAACCCCGCCCTCTCTGTCGAACTGTACGAAAAATATGGCGTTAACCGAATCGCTACCTTAAAAAAAAAGCGACTGCAAAGGACCTATACAAAATTCGGGGGAACAATTTTCTGCATGAAAAACCGTGAAGAGATCCGGCACCTGATTGATCTTAAAAACAAACATTTCATGGCGGTTCATCAAACATCCTTTGGCGGCTGGCAGATGGCCTGGCGGGAGTTGAAGGAGCGCGGCATCGATCCATTGACCGATTTTGCTTCAATAACCTTTGGCGGAACTCAGGATGCAGTTGTGAATGCCGTCAAAAATGGAACCGTGGATGCCGGCACAGTTCGGACCGATACACTTGAGCGAATGCAACTGGCGGGTAAAATCAGAATTGACGACTTTCGTGTTATTCACGAGCATGGCGGTGGTAATGTACACCTACCCTTTGTTCATTCCACCAGAGCGTATCCGGAATGGCCCATGGTAAAAGTCAAACACACTTCCGATAAACTGGCGGAGCAGGTGGCCATAAAACTGTTCGAAATGCCGGAGAATTCAAATGCGGCGATATCCGCATCATGCAACGGATGGACAATCCCGCTAAACTATCAAAGTGTCCATGACTGCCTGAAATTTTTGCAGGTAAGACCCTATGAAAATATCGGTCGAATTACGTTTCAGGATGTCTTTAAAAAATATCGAGTTGTTATTTTTCTTTTTCTGATACTGTTTTTGATTATGACAACCGCGATTATTTTCATAGTAAAACTGAATCAAAGAATCAGATCATCCAAGAGTAACCTGAAAAAAGAGATCGGCGAACGGGAAAAAACTGAAAAGCAATTAACCGAGGCCGGAGAACGGCTCCAGAATCTTCTTGAAGAGTATGAAGCGATTTTTGAAAGCAGTCTTGTGGGGGTCATGGTTCTTAAAAACCGAATCCTGACAAAAGTCAACCCCCGCCTGACCGAAATGCTGGGATACACCACCGAAGAACTGTTGGGCAAGGGCCCCTTACAGCTTCACCTGTCCGAAGATCATTTTAAAAAATTTAGCAAAAAATATTACCGGCGGCTTGCCAAAGAAGACTTCGTTCAAGTTGAATATCCGCTCAAACACAAAAACGGACATACGCTGTGGTGTCGGCTCAGCGGCAAAACCATCGCAACTCCGAATCTTTCCGAAGGTGCGGTCTGGATTATTGACGACATCACCGAACGAAAGCGCAAAAATGCAGCATTGCGGGAAGCCAAGGCATCGGCGGAATCTGCAGCCCGCGCCAAAACCGACTTTTTGGCTAACATGAGCCATGAAATCCGTACCCCGATGAACGGCGTCATCGGCATGACAAATCTTCTTCTGGGGACAAAACTAACCACCGAGCAAAGGGAATTTGTGGAGATCATTGAAAACAGCGGAGATTCGCTGCTGCACATCATCAACGACATCCTGGATTATTCTAAAATTGAAGCGGGAAAATTTGAACTTGAAACCATTGATTTCGACCTGCGAATGACTATCGAAAAAGTCGGCGAACTCTTGTCTGTCAAGGCCAGTGAAAAGCAGTTGGAATATATTTCAAGCATAGACCCCGCTGTCCCGGCCCTGCTTCGAGGTGATCCTGGACGCCTTCGCCAGATCCTGATCAACCTGGCCGGTAATGCCATCAAGTTTACCAGGGAGGGAGAGGTGGTGGTTCGTGCCTCGCTGGAAAACGAAGATGCCGAATCCGCGACGATCCGATTTGCGGTTTCGGATACGGGGATCGGGATACCTGAGAATAGCATGAATCGGCTGTTTCAATCGTTTTCCCAGATAGACACCTCCACAACAAGAAAATACGGGGGCACCGGGCTTGGGTTGACCATTTCAAAACAGATTTCAGAACTTATGGGCGGTCGCATCGGCGTTAACAGCAAAGAAGGAAAGGGAACTGAATTCTGGTTCACGGCGGTCTTTGGAAAACAACCTGAAAGCCCACAGCGCAAAGTATTTGCAACCCATGACATCAGCGAAAAACGCATTCTGGTTGTGGATGACAATGCCACCAACCGATACGTTCTGAGAGAACAATTGAAGTCGTGGAAATGCCGATTCGATGATGCTGCAACCGGCGATAGGGCACTGGAAATGCTTCGTATGGCAGCAGACAGCCATGATCCATTCAACATCGCCATACTCGATATGCAAATGCCTGAAATGGATGGTGAAACCCTGGGGAAAAAAATCAAAAAAGATCCGTATCTGACAGACACCATCCTGGTGATGATGACATCCATGGGTACACGGGGCGAAGCGAAGCATTTCAATAAAATCGGGTTTTCCGCATATTTGACCAAACCGGTCAAACAGTCGCAATTATATGACTGCCTTACAACGATAGTGAGAATACGCAAGGAAGTTAAAAGCAAACCACCCGCGCCCATTGTCACACGGTTTTCTCTTTCCGAGGACAAAAAACACCGGTGCCGGATCCTTTTGGCGGAGGACAATATCATCAACCAGAAAGTGGCCATGAATATTTTGAAAAAACTTGGATTTACCGCCCATGTCGTTGAAAATGGCAAGGAGGCCATCGCGTCTTTGGGGGAAAACCGGTTCGACATTGTTTTTATGGACGGTCAAATGCCGGTAATAGACGGGTATGAAGCAACGCGTTTGATCCGTGATCCATCCTCAGACGTACGCGATCATCAGATACCGATTATTGCCATGACGGCCCATGCCATGAAAGGCGACAGGGAAAAATGCCTGGCAGCCGGAATGAACGACTATTTATCCAAACCAGTGAAACCACAGAAACTTTTAGACATGCTTGAAAAATGGGTGATAAATACCATGAATGCCGATAATTAAAAAAATTTAGGCTCTGCCCTTACGCCCAAAAAAAATCTACCGTTCCGGTAAAAATAAATACTGAGGTCGGGTTATCGATACGATGAACGAGGCATTGATGATCATCAGCAAAGAAGGGACCCTCCTGGCCGCCAACAGGTCATTTGAAGAAATGAGCGGCTATACGGCGGCTGAAGTCGTTGCTTGATTCTATTTTACAAGAGGCCTTTTAAGCTTTACAAGAGGCCTTTTAAGCCTGGTTTTTTACTATTATGAATTTGTAAATTCCTGACAAATAGTATATGGTTAACCTGGTTTTTAAAAATGTATTATCCCCCAGAATTAATTGTATGATGCAAACAAACCATCCATTAAGGAGGGAAAACTCAGATGAAAGTAACGATTACAAGCCAGTGCATGGGTGACAGGAACTGCAACGATCTTTGTCCTGAAATTTTTGAATACGACGAAGATCAATTAAAATCCACCATAAAAGTGGATGAAATACCCGAACATCTGAAAGACATCGTTCGTCAGGCAGCAGACGAATGCGGTGCCGACGCAATCATTATTGAAGAATAAAAAAGAAGGTCATATGGTCAAATTCAGAGAAAGCCAAACCGCCAAAAATCTTCACACCTCTTTTGCAGCGGAGGCACAGGCCAGAACCCGGTATAATTTTTTTGCCAACAAAGCCCGGGATGAAGGGTTTATCCAGATTGCAAAAATATTTAATGAAACTGCCGGCCAGGAATTTGAACATGCCCTGAGGTTTTTTAAATTTTTTAACGGGGGAGCGCTTGAAATAAAGTGGACCTTTCCCACCGGTGTGATCAAGGATACCCTTGCCAATCTTCTTTCGGCAGCGGCTCTGGAAAAATATGTCAGTGAAGAGATGTATGCCAAATTTGCGAAAATCGCTGAAGATGAAGGATTTGAGAGGGCTGCAGATACGTTCAAAAATATTATTGTTGCTGAAATGCATCATGAAAAATGCTACCTTGAACTGGCTGAAAATATTGCAACGGGCAGGATCTTTTGCAAAGACAAAGAAAAAGTCTGGCGCTGTTTGAGCTGCGGATATCTTCATACTGGAAAAGAAGCACCAAAAAAGTGCCCGGCCTGTGTAAAACCATCTGGTTATTTTGAATTGCTTTATGAAAACTGGTAAACTGTCATCTGCATTTTGATTGTTGTGATTTTTTGTTTTCTGGCACAAAAAACACGAATTTTTAAATTAAGTTACTATGCTTTATCAAAGATTTCGCTTTGATAAAGTGGTCCCTTCGGGCCACCCGGGCAGGAACCGTCTCCGGAAACATTTTTGTGAGCGGCGTATCTTCAAACAGCCGGACCTTTCGAGCCAGTCCGATTATTTCTTCCCGGCTCAATTTCGCGCAGTTCCGGTTCTTTCCGTCTGCAGATATCTTCGACTTCGGGGCATCTAGTGTTAAACCGGCAGCCCCCTGGTAGATCCAGGAGGCTTGGCACCGTGCCGTGAATTTCGTACAACTCCTCCTTGTGACTGAACGCGGAACTCGGAATGGCGCGAAGAAGTCCCCTTGTATACGGATGCAGCGGGTTTTCAAACAACTCCATGGTGCCAGCGACTCTATAGTTCCGACAATAAATCAAAACCGGTTACAGACAGAAAGGAAGCAAAATGGATTCGAACCATCTCAAAAACCTTCTGGCACAGGTTCAAAGCGGTTCAATCAATGTGGAAACCGCACTTGACCGACTAAAAAAGCTGCCCTTCGAGGATCTTGGTTTTGCAAAAATCGACAATCATCGTGCTATCAGAACCGGTGTTCCGGAGGTGATTTTCTGCCAGGGCAAAACGGTTTCCCAGATTATCCCTATCGTCGAGAAAATATCCGAATACCATTCCAACATACTGGGAACCCGGGTTGATCCGAAAGCCTTTGAATCAATTCAAAAAAAAATCGCTGACTGTCGTTATCACGAAGCGGCAAGGATCGTAGTATTTTATCCCCGCAAGGTTGAACGCATCGGCAAGATTGCGGTGGTATGCGCCGGCACCTCGGATATTCCCGTGGCCGAAGAAGCCTGTGTGGTAGCGGAAACACTGGGCAACAATGTCTCCAGAGTCTATGATGTCGGTGTGTCCGGCATCCACAGGCTGCTTGATTCCTGCCTGGAGATTTTCGACGCAAATGTTGCGGTCGTTGCGGCAGGCATGGAAGGTGCCCTGGCCAGCGTGGTGGGCGGGCTGGTTTCCTGCCCGGTTATCGGCGTGCCCACCAGTATCGGATACGGTGCCAGTTTCGGCGGTGTCACCGCCCTGCTCAGCATGCTCAACAGTTGTGCTTCGGGGGTATCTGTCGTAAATATCGACAATGGGTTTGGTGCCGGCTACCAGGCCAGTCTGATCAATAAAATGGCCGTTGGCAATCGGGCCTGAAAATCGGGGTTGATCAGACCCAGTACAAACCGGTCTCCCAGAAAAACCCGATACTCCTCCACCAGAGCAAAGGCCAGTGACGGACGGCCGCATGAAAAAAACCACCCCGGCGCGCTGCATGGCGCCTGTCCACAGCTCAAACTTTTCCTTATCACTCAGCCTTTTGAGCAGATTGAGCGCCTTACGTTCACCGCGCAAATGCCAGATAAGAACATCGGAATCGATAATTGCTTTCAACGTTTATATTTTCCCTGTGATTTGCGCATGGTATGTTTGATCGATTGCACGGTCTCGGCCGCCGATTCATCGCGCTGCCAGCTTCCAAAAGTATGGGTTAAAATATCAAACCCCTGTTCGATTTCAATCTGTTCAGCATACTGCCGGACGGCATTTTCAAGAACGGCCTTTTTTGACATGCCTAACTTTGTCGCCAGCATACCGATACGTTGAATAACAGCCTCATCCATTCGGGCCGACATAATTTTATCCATAATGATGACCTCCAATTTCATACGTAAAAAATATAACGTAAGAAAATAAACCTGTCAAACCGGACAATACCCAGGCAATCTAAAATGAAACAAAAATGCAACCGGATTAAATCAAGAGTCCCGATTCAATGGCATGTTTATGCTCTAAAGCGCTTTAAAACTATCGTTTCCTATCGGATATCGAAGCCTTTTGGGAGAGCCTGAATATCATCATAGGAATCAACAAAGTTTTTGCGGGCAGAGATATACTCCTGTGAAAGACGTGGAATCAGGGGGGACACGTTCTCTGGCTGGCCCGATGTGCCGGATGGCTTTGCAACTTTGTATGGGGCGGACTCGAGCCGTGGGTATCTTCACAACAATTGGTCAGTTTGAAGGCCAAGACAATTCTTTGGGCTTTCATCGAACCTGGCGGACTGCAGCAATATCTGTTCCGGATAAAGGCTCTTTTTCAAAGGCGGGAAAAGTAAAGGATACGCGCCCATGACGATAAAAAAGCCACGTTCACGATGCCATCGGGCAGGTTATTATTTTAAATACGCCTCCGCAAGGTTTTGACCAAGTTCCAGGGCGTTGCGGTTCATATCCAGAAAGGCTTCAGGAATCCTGGTTTCAAGTACTTTCATAATCGATTCAGGCCGAACAAGTTCGGTCAATGCGCCCAGTGCGCCCAGCATACAGATATTGAAAACAATCGATTTCCCGATCTTTTCCATAACCGTTCGATACATTGGCAACCCGATCTGATGGGCATCCGCCTTCCGTTCCTGCTTCACATACCGATCATCGGTAAGGAGAAGACCGCCGGGCCGGATGATCGGATAAAAGTTGGTATAGGCGTCCTGCGTAAGACAGACCAAGACATTGGGCTGAATCACCTTTGGGTAATGAATGACCGAATCCGCAATAATAATATCGCTGCGGGTGGAACCGCCCCGGGCTGCAGCACCATAGCTCTGGGACTGCACGGCGGTCAAATCCTCATAGATTGCTGCCGCCTCGGCTAGTATGATGGCGGCGGTGATCACGCCCTGACCGCCGGAACCGGAAAATACGATCCTGCATCTTTCCATGATTATTGCCCTTTCATCGCCTGATCAATAATTTTAGCATATTCATTGCAATATTCCGGCATATCCTTCTGGACAAAAATGCCCCGTTCAAGCAAATTGGGGTTCTCTTTTTTAGCCTTGGATCCGATGGGCGTTGTATTTGTTTTATAAGTCTCCATCATTTCAGCTGCATTGCCCCCCTTGTTGCGTCTTCCGAACTGAACGGGGCACTGAGACAAAATTTCCACTACTGAAAAGCCCTTATGAAGAATCGCCTGCCGGATCAGGTCGGTGGCCTGTTTTGCATGATAGGTGGTTGTTCTGGCTACAAAGGAGGCACCGGCGGCCCTGGCCATTTCCATAACATCAAATTCATGATCGATGTTGTGGTAAGGCGCGGTCGTGGCTATCACCCCAACACCGGAGAGAGGTGAATACTGGCCGCCGGTCATGCCGTAAATGCGGTTGTTCATAACAATTGCAGTAATGTCTATATTGCGCCGTGCAGCATGAATAAAATGATTGCCTCCGATGGCCAGGGCATCACCGTCTCCCATGGGTACGATCACATTCAATCCGGGACGACTCATCTTAACGCCGGTGGCAAATGCCAGGGCCCGTCCGTGAAGGGTGTGCATGCTGTGAAAATCGACATACCCGGAAATCCGGGCACTGCATCCAATTCCCGACACCATGACGATCTCGTTCTTGCTCATGCCCAGTTCCTCAACGGCCCGCAAAAGGCTGTTAAGTACGATTCCATGTCCACATCCGGGGCACCACATATGGGGAAAAAATCTTTCCCTGATATAATCTCTTATCGCCATTTATCAAACTCCCTTTCCCTGAATCACCCGCAGGATATTCATAATATCCATGGGAGTTATGAAGACACCATCAAAACGGTTGGCCAAAAACACTTTCTCCGACGGTTTGACCGCCTTTTTAACCTCCTGCACAATCTGCCCCATGTTCATTTCCACCACAATCACAGCCTGGGCCTTTGAGCACTTCTGCCGTACAATTTCATATGGAAACGGCCACAGGGTCTGCAGTTCCAGCAACCCTAACCGTTCGCCCTTTGCACGCCGGTTCCTTACCACATGGAGGGCCGAACGAGTTGAAGCCCCGTAGGAAATCAGGATACGTTCCGCATCTTCCAGGTGGTATTCCTTGTACCGGGCAAGCTGGTTGACCCTGTGCTCGATCTTATCCACCAGGTGGCGCATCAGGCCGTAAACAATCTCGGGTTTGGTGGAGGGAAATCCCCACATGTCATGGGCCAAACCTGTGACATTATAGCGATGCACACTGCCGAAGTCCGACATGGGCAACCGGCCGTCTTCCCTGGGCAGGTACGGATGATAATCCACCCCCCCCCTGACCGAGGTGCGCAATCTATCCACCAGCGGAATATCGCCGGGTTCCGGAATCACCACTTTTTCACGGGTATGGCCCACCACCTCGTCAAACAGAAGTATAACCGGTGTCCGATAGGTCTCGGCAATATTAAAGGCTTCCACCGTAATTTCAAAAACGTCCTGATGATTGGATGCAGTCATAACGACGATAGCGTGGTCTCCATGGCACCCCCACCGGGCCTGCATCACATCCCCCTGGCTTCCATGGGTCGGAATACCGGTGGAGGGGCCGCCGCGCTGAACATTAACGATTACGCAGGGGACTTCGGTCATAACGGCATATCCAAGCGCCTCCTGCTTTAATGAAATCCCGGGCCCACTGCTGGCGGTCATCACCTTGCTTCCGGTCAGAGAGGCGCCGATAATGGCGCACATGGAAGAAATTTCATCTTCCATCTGAATAAATCGCCCCCCCTGCTCGGGCAGACGTTTAGCCAGATGCTCGGCAATTTCAGTCGAAGGCGTAATAGGATAGCCTGCAAAAAACCCAAGCCCGGCATACAGCGCCGCTTCGGCACAGACCTCATTACCCTGAATAAATTTTACATTTTTTTTACTCATAATAACGCCCTGGTTTAAATGATTGTTTAATTTTGTAGCCATGAATCAAAACAAGAAAATCGATAGACCGTTTATTTTTATTCCGGCTCCGTCACAATTTCAATGGCAAGATCCGGGCATCGTATTTCACACAGTCTGCAGGCGATACAATCTTCCGGCCGGGCCGCAAAGACCTTGTCATCGTCATCAAGCTCCAAAACGAATTTCGGACAAAAGTGCACGCAAATACCGCAGCCCTTACACCAATCCCTTTCTATTCTATGTTCCTTTAGCCTTGATTTCCCCATGTATATTTCCTCACTGAAAAGTGCAGCAAATCTCCGGTATCAGCGACATAATAAAGGAGGCGATGATCCGATTTTCTATATCAAATCCAACCCCTGCGCGGCTTCATCCGGGTATGTGGTCAGGTCTATATGAAGGGCTAATAATGCCTTTGATGATTTTTATTGTCAAGGTCTTTAGCAAAAAATACCCGGTACAATAATTCGCAGGATATTATGGGAAAAACCATTTTCACCTTTCAATAATGGCGCCCATCACCCCTGTTCATTCGCCCTGATCAAGTATAAGTTTTGCCGCTGTAAACGATGAAACTTTTGGCCATGACTGTTCAGGGATTTATTCATAACAAGACAGCCAAATAGCGGGCAGTTGACAGGCCCTCCCGACTGCTTGATCATGCATGATCCCTAAATAAACCGTTTCATCAGTTCATCAATAATCTCATCTACATTTTGGGCAGTAACACCAAATTTTTTACATGTCTCCTCGGCTCTGGCCACCAGGTCCGGGTCCTGCATGTCGGCAAGCGTAAAAAAAACACCGGTCCTCCGGCCAATCTGAAAGAGGGCCTGTTGCTCCGGAGCCATGGATAAAAAGGTTCGAACAACGCCGGTCATCCGGTCCTTGTCTTCGGGCAGCCGCCCCTCTATCTCCTGAAACAGGTTCAGTACATGGTCACTTTTAACACGACTGGTAATCCCTTCAAGCGCCTCAAGAAACAACAGAATCTCCGTGACCGCCATCTTGTCGGTGCACCTCTCAAACCGCCCTTTTTCATACGCGTCAAACAGTGGCACACGATCTGGAACGGCAAGGGTCCGCAACCGGATAAAATCCGGATTAATCTGATTGAGCGCATCAGCCGTTTCAAGGGCATGTACCCTTGAAAGCGAACGCCCCCCAAGGCCGGGCATCACATATTCAGACAATTCCATGCCGGCCTGCTTAATTTTAATACCGGCTGTGATCTGGCCGGCTTTGGTAACCCCCTTGGCCACCTTTTCCAGCACCTCGTCCGAACCGGACTCAAGACCGATATGGATCCGATTGAGTCCGGCATCGGACATGGCGCCAAGATCTGCATCACTGATACGGGCCACCGTATGAGAGCGTGCGTAAGACGTTATTCGTTTTACCCATGGAAACCGTTTTTTTAAATGCTTCAGAACATCCACCAGATCCTGCGGTTTTATAATCAGGCTGTTGGCATCCTGCAGAAAAATCGACTCCATTCCACTGTAATACCAGTGAACAGCAGCCTGCAGGGCCTGCATGTCAAAAGGGACGACTTTAGATGCAATTTCATTGATCATGGTACGATCCGGAAATTGTATCTGCTCTCCAGCCTGTCGAAGGGCCGTAACATATCCGTAGACCCGATCGATATCCATTTTGATGTGTGCTGCAGGACGCAGTGAAAACCGCGTTCCCTTGTATACCGGACAAAAGGTGCAGCGGTTCCACGGGCAGTTGCGGGTGACTCGCACCAGCAGGCTCATAGCCTCGCTGGGCGGTCGTATGGGGCCCTGCTCAAATCCTGTATAGTTATCCTTTCCTTTGCTTTTTTTAGTCATCGATATCCCTTAGTCTTGAGTGGTGAATGGTGAAATCACAACCTGATAACGTCAATGATAAGCATACGCTAAATTTTAAATCAAGACTTGCTCATTTTTCATTTTTTGCTTATACTTTTTAATTTTTACGAGCCCATCAATCTTATCATTTATGAAAAAAAAAATCTTAATCGCCATTCTAATTTTCTTTATCCTTGGCCTTGGCGGTTCGGCATGGCTGTACGTAAATATTATCACGTATGCCGATCGGTCTGTTGGCGGCGATCGGATACAAAGAACCGTCCTTATTAATCAGGGAGATAATTTTAAAAAAATCATCCAGCACCTGAATCAGGCCGGTGTTATCACCCATCCTTTTAAATTCAGGCTCTATGCCCGCCTGAAAAAATATGGCCACCGGATCAAAGCCGGAGAATATGTTTTTTCAACAGACATGTCTCCAAACCGGATACTTGCAATCCTTGTCAGCGGCAAGGTCCGACTCTACCGCCTGACCATACCCGAAGGGTTGACCTCGCGCCAGGTTGCGCCGCTTATCAACAGCGCAGGGCTAAACCATGCCACTGAATTTCTGGAACTGGCCGGCGATGCGGCTTTTGCCGAAAAACTTGATATTCCGGGACCCGGTTTGGAAGGATACCTTTTCCCCGATACATACTTTTTCCCAAAGGATGTCACCGCCCGAAAAATCATCACGACAATGTTTGCCAGGTTCCAGTCCGTATTTACCCCAAAATGGAAACTGCGCGCCGAAAAAATGGGGTTGTCGGTCCACCAGGCAGTGACCCTGGCATCAATTATCGAAAAGGAAACCGGTGCCGCCGTTGAGCGGCCCCTGATCTCCTCAGTCTTTCACAACCGGCTTAAAAAAGGAATGCGACTGGAAAGTGATCCTACCGTTATTTACGGCATCCAAAACTTTGACGGCAATCTTACCCGCAAACATCTTGCCGCCAAAACCCCCTACAACACCTATCAAATAAAAGGCCTGCCCCCCGGTCCCATTGCCAACCCGGGCGCCGAAGCCCTGAAAGCAGTCCTTTTCCCTGCCGATACAAAATTTCTTTTTTTTGTAGCTAAAAAAGACCATACGCACCAATTTTCAACCAATTTAAAAGACCATCAACAGGCCGTTCGAAAATATCAACTGAAGCGATGAATGAAGGGAGGGCGGTTGAAGGCTGAAGGCAGAGACTGAAGGGTGAAAGACAGGGCAGTACGATACCACAAATATTCAATTTTCAATCGTCAATATTCATTTCTGTTCCGGTTCCTCCGGGTCAGGAAAAATCAAGAGGATTTGCAATTTGAACCATATTACAGGATTCACAAATGAACAACTGGCAGGTCAGCGCCTGATGATCGGTTTTAACGGCACAGCGTTAAACAGTGATCTGAAATTTTATATCCAGGATCTTAAGATCGGGGGGATTATTCTATTTTCGAGGAATATCAAACACCCGCAGCAATTAAAAAGTCTGTGCCAATCGGCCCAGGCCTATGCCGAAGACTGCGGTCAGCCACCGCTTTTTATCGCCATTGACCAGGAAGGCGGCCAGGTGGCCAGACTCAAAAAGCCGTTTACCGTTTTCCCGGGCAATCCATTCATTAAAGTTAAAACCGATGCGCTGCAGTTTGCCGAAATAACGGCTGCCGAGCTCAACCAGGTCGGAATAAATATGGATATGGCCCCTGTACTGGATATTGCACCAAAAAAAATCAACAGCATCATGGCCAAGCGATCCTTTGGCCATGACCCCGGACTGGTATCACTTTTAGGGGCCGAAGTGATCAGAGGCCTGCAGCAAAACGGCATCCTGTCGGTTGCCAAACATTTTCCAGGTATCGGCCGCACAATTATGGATTCACACCATGATTTGCCATCTCTGGATGTCACGCCGGAGAATCTGGCAGCTTCCGACCTTCTACCCTTCCAGGCGGCCATTGCCTCTGATGTGGCAGGCATTATGCTGTCCCACATCCATTATCCAGGGCTCGATCAAAAATGGCCGGCCAGCCTTTCGCCCGCCATTGCCCAGAACCTGCTGCGCCGAAAACTGGGCTTTGACGACCTTGTCATCACCGATGATCTGGACATGGGCGCCATAAAAAAACACTATCCTATCCAAATTGCAGTCCAGCAGATTTTAAAGGGGGAAGTCGATATTGCACTGATCTGTCACAAAGGTCCTGATATCAAAACGGCCTTTGAAGAAATCCTGCGACAGGCGGATCATTCCGAACTTATGGCAATCCAGGGGAAAAAAGCCGTACAGCGAATTTTACGGATTAAGGAAAGGCTAACCCATGCTTATCCGCGAATAGACATCATCGGTAAGCTTTGATACACGGCCTTTTTTAAGATAGTGATACCCCACAGCCGAAATCATGGCGGCGTTGTCACCACAAAGCTCAATAGAAGGGATATGTACCGTCAGCCCGTGCCGGGCCGCATCTTCGGTCACTTTTGCCCGCAAATGACTGTTGGCCGCCACTCCACCGGCCACGGCGACATGTTTGCAGCCCCTTACCAAGGCCGCATTGATCAACTTGTAAGACAATACATCCACGGCAGCCGCCTGAAATCCGGCAACGATATCCGGTATCTGCCGTCTATATTCACTGTGGGTCTGGATATAGCGATTCACTGCCGTCTTCAGGCCGCTAAAGCTGAAATCAAAGGTCGATTTATCCAGATAGGGCCTTGGGAATTTTATCTTTTGCGGATCACCGGTTTTTGCCAGTTGATCAACAATTATGCCCCCTGGATAACCCAGCCCGAGCATCTTGGAAACCTTGTCAAAAGCTTCGCCGGCGGCATCGTCACGGGTCTGCCCCATCAACTCGAACCCGGTATGCCCGGTTACATGATAAATACTGGTATGCCCCCCGGAAACCAGCAGCGCCGTAAAAGGAAACGGCGGTATGTCCGGTTCCAGAAAAACAGAGTTGATATGCCCCTCCAGATGGTTCACGCCGATCCATGGCACATCAAGCGCATAAGCATATGCTTTAGCAAATGAAAACCCCACCAGCAGGGCGCCGATCAGGCCCGGCCCCCGGGTAACGGCGATCCCGTCCAGACTGGCCGGTTCTACGCCAGAATCCTTAATGGCTGCTGCCGATACCGAAACGATTCCCTCGATATGTTTACGCGATGCAAGTTCCGGCACTACTCCCCCGTAAGGATGATGCACCTTGATCTGGGAAGCAACCACTGAAGATAAAATATTTTTCCCGTCGGCAACAACAGCCGCGGCCGTCTCGTCACAGGATGTTTCTATACCCAGTATGTTCATTGTTGTTTCATCTGCATTCAATTCTCAATGCCCCCATATCCTACGGACACAACAAAGCGTCAAGGCATTGAGTAGTGAGCGGTGAGGGAAGTGAAACCGAAAATGTATTTCTCACTGCTCAAAACCCATATTACGCGACGTTGATATAAAAAATGGCCGGATCAGCGTCGCTGCCGGCCATACCTTGTTTGCATTTTTCAAATTGCTATTTTTTTTTACGGGACGCCCGCCCGGCGCCGGAAAATTTTATCCCTCAGGAAACGCATTGAATTTGATTTTTCTGACCCTTTTCTATCCACTTCATGAATTTTATAAAAAATGAGGGTTTTTTTTCATACAACGTTTTTTCCCCGGTCCCGTTTTTTTCATTATGTATCATCATAGCCATTCAATCCGTTGATCGTTATTTTTTCTTTCCACTACTTCGCCGATAACAAACCCTTTCTGATCCATGCCGTTTAAACGTCCCAGCACATCCTGGACCGCATCTTCGGGCACAACCACAACCATACCGATGCCGTTGTTGAAGGTCCGCATCATTTCCGCATCAGTCACCTTGCCGGCATCCTGCAGAAAAGAAAAAACCGGGGGTATGTCCCAACTGTTGGTCCGCAAAATCACATTGCAGGCACCCGGGATGACACGCAGGATGTTATCGGTAAACCCCCCGCCGGTAATATGGGCCAGCCCATACACAGGCAAATCCCGGATAAGGCTCTGTATGGTTTCCACATAGATCACGGTAGGCATCAAAAGTTCCTCACCCAGGCTCCGGCCAAAATCCTCTATATAGGAATCCACCTTTAATTTAAGCACGTCAAAACAAATTTTGCGCACCAGGGAATACCCGTTACTGTGCAGCCCACTGGATT
>CAZFXX010000029.1:0-18433 GCA_964522985.1 uncultured Desulfobacteraceae bacterium | reverse complement strand
CGCATGTGCCGCAGCAACCGCCGAAAGATCATCAAGCGTAGGTCCCAGGCCACCGGTTACCACCGCGATATCCGCGCGCTTACCAATTTCCAGCAAAATTTTGGAAATACTTTCTTTAGAATCGCCGACACAACTATGCCGGACAACCTCTATACCGATTTCCTCAAGTTTCTGTGCGATATAAGCCGAATTGCTGTCAATTAGACTTCCGGAACGAATTTCATCACCGGTGGATAAGATTTCTGCTATCATATTGATCCTCAGCTCCTTATTTAATTTCTGCCCTTTTTCCATAAACCAACAATGCCTTTATCAGAAAAAACGATCCAATAAAAGGTTTATGGCACAAAGAAAATTTCTTGACTTATTTTACCGATTATTTTATATTTTAATTTTTTATTGGGGCAGATTTTTGCTTTCTTTTTTTATACGTCTGATTGTTTTTAAAAACTCTGCACAACCAAAAGGTCTAATCTATGATCAGATTAGGTTCCATCTCACCTGACATGCATGAAATGTTCATAGATGATGTTTTTCTTGCAAGGCTCAAGCTGCTTATCATTATGGCCAAAGCCTACCTCCATGGCTACCCCCTAGGCCACTACAGACGCAATGCCATTACGTCAAATGCCCAAATAATTGAAAGCGAGGCGATTGATCTGGGAGATCTGGATACGCAGGGGCAATTACATTTTGGTAGTGTAGACGTGTCTGAGTCAGAAAAAAAAATTTACGAAAACGTCAGGATACTGGCTAAAACGGCCCTTGACTTTGCATCCGGTGAAGAAATCGGTATATCAAAACAGGAAGAACTGGATTTTGTATTAAATACTATTTGTGAATCGATCACATTTGACGGCAGGTTAAAAAACAGACAATTCCTTGAAGTGGCGTGAGGTGAATCATTATACCTTATGTAAAAATTCTCATTGTTGACGATGACAAAATCACTCGTGATTTTTTGGTCGATGCCCTGGCGTACAGTGTAAATAGAAAAATTCTGGCTTTTAAAACCGGTTTTGAGGCATGGTGTTATCTACAAAAAAATGAGCGTGCCGACATCATTATTTTTGATGTAAATATTCCTGAAATTGATGGTTTTGAACTTTTAGACAAAATTAAACAAAAATTTCCAGACAAAATCTGCATCCTCATGTCCCCTGCCCCTGCCGATGAAAAAACCGCCCGATCATTGGGCGCCGATGCTTTTTTAGCCAAGCCCTTTAGTGTCAACGACCTTTTCAATATTGTTCAGACGTTTATCATAGAATTCAACAGTGAATAGTTGGCCATCTTTGCTTCCCTCATTACTTTCATTTTTTGCTTTCCCGGCCAGGGCATGAAGAAATATTTATAAAAAATCAGAGCACTTCGACATAAACTCACCGATTCCATAAATCATCAATTGACAGGAGACCGGCCGATGCTGAAATAGGTAAATCCATGGGTCGTCATCACGGTCGGTGAATAAAGATTGCGGCCGTCAAAAATCACCGGCATTTTTAAATTTGTTCTGATCCGCTTAAAATCAGGATTGCGAAACTGGTTCCAGTCGGTGACAACAGCCAGTGCATCGGCCCCCAAAACGACATCATATTGCTTTTCCATTATTTCAACCAAAGGATTGCCAGCCAGCTCGCGGGCCGCATTTGTACCGGCAACCGGGTCAAATGCACGGATCCGCATGCCGTGTCCGGTCAGTACATGGATAATATCCAGGGCCGGTGTTTCACGAATGTCATCCGTATTGGCCTTGAATGCCAGACCCCACAAGGCAAGAATTTTACCCTTAAGGGCCGGGCCGCCGCCAAAATAGTCTGCCACTTTCCGGGCCAGAACCTTTTTCTGACGTACATTGACGGCATCCACCGCTGCCACCAGTTCCGGCACATATCCGTTTTGTCGGGCCGTATTCATCAACGCCTTGACATCTTTTGGAAAACAGGACCCCCCATACCCAATTCCCGGATAAATAAAATGATGTCCAATTCTGTGATCTGCCCCGATTCCCTGACGGACATCCCCCACATCGGCCCCTACCTTTTCACAGATATTAGCCATCTCATTCATAAAGGATATTTTGGAAGCCAGCATGCAATTGGCCGCATATTTGGTTAATTCTGCACTTCTGATGCCCATAACAATAAGTTTTCCCCGGCTTCGGGCAAACGGCGCATACAGCGCTTCCAGCAGTTTGGCGGTCCGGACATTATCCGTTCCGACAATCAGGCGATCCGGTTTCATGAAATCATTAACCGCATCACCCTCCTTGAGAAATTCCGGGTTAGACACCACATCAAACTCAAGCGCAACGCCTCTCTTGTCGACTTCAGATTGAATGATTTCTTTGACACGGTCGGCAGTGCCCACCGGCACAGTAGATTTATTGACAATGATCTTATATTCGTCAATCGCCTGCCCGATCTGACTCGCCGCCCGGGTAATATAGGTCAAATCGCAGGCCCCATCCGCCAGGGCCGGTGTTCCCACGCAGTTAAAGATAAAAAGCGCGTTTTTCATACCCTCGACCAGGTCAGTGGAGAAAACCAGGCGCCCCTCTTCCAAATTGCGCCTGACAAGGGGTTCAAGCCCCGGTTCGAAAATGTGGATCCTGCCCTGATTCAAGCTCTGGATGATCTCGGAGTTAATGTCGATACAGCATACGTCATTACCCATTTCCGCAAAACAGGCAGCCGTCACCAGTCCCACATACCCTGTTCCCACAATACAAATATTCATTGGTTTTCCTTTACATTCGCCATATCCGGCAAAGATCAACAATTAAACCTAAAATGGCCTGATGATATTGCAAAAAGCCAATAAGACAAATATTTTATATATGTTAAAATTAAAACAGCACCAATTTTAAAAAACGACTGGCACGACATAAATACATTTTCTAATTTCAAATCTCAAGTTTCAACTTATGGGGTACCGGCGTAACCCGAGGGAAATCCCCTAACGGGCTTTCATCAACAAGCAGCAGACACCCATAGGCCTTTTCCAGGGTTTCAAATGTAAGAACTTCATCCGTACGCCCCTGGCTGACGATTCTGCCCTTTTTCAATAAAAGAAGACAGTCACCATACATGGCGGCCAGGTTGATATCGTGGGACACCATGACCACGGTTACACCCTTTTCCCTCTTCAATTGCTCCATCAGGTCCATAATACGGACCTGATGAGCCAGATCAAGGGCTGCGGTGGGTTCATCCAGTAGAATAATCCGGGGTTTCTGACAAATTGCCCGCGCAATAAAAACCCGCTGTCTTTCCCCTCCGCTGAGTTGGTCTATCGCCCGGTGGGCCAGATGGTCTATCCCGGTAAACATCATGGCCTGTTTTAAAATTCTGCCATCTTCTTTTCTTTCAAGCCCCAAGACACCCTGATGAGGCGACCGGCCCATAAGCACGACATCCCGAACGGTAAAAGAAAAATCATCGGGTATGTTCTGAGGGACAAAGGCAATCGTCCTGGCCAGTTCCTGGCGGGAATACTGGCTGCAGGGGCGTCCCATGATATCCACCCGGCCCTTTTTAAATTTTGCACTACCGGCCATGATCTTCATCAATGTTGTTTTGCCTGAACCATTAGGGCCGATAATTATATAAAAAGCCCCCTTGGGAACGTTGAAAGAGATATCGTCTAAAATCGATGTCGCCCCATAGCCATAACTGACGTTGTGAACAGCCAGCGCAGTGTTCATCGCCCGGACCTCTTTAAAAGATAGATAAAAAGGGGCGCGCCGATCAGGGCCGTCACGACACCGGCCGGCATTTCCCCCTGATCCGGAAGAACCCGGGATAGGATATCACAAAACACCATATAAGAGCCACCGCCGATAATACAGGCCGGCACCAGGGTTCGGTGGTCAGGTCCAATAACAAGCCGCAAAAGATGGGGCATTACCAGCCCTACAAATCCCACCGGGCCGCAATAACTGACCGTAATGCTGACCATAAAAGATGTAGTGACAAGCAGTGTAACGGTTACAAGCCGGATATTGACCCCCATGGTTTCAGCGACCTCCTGCCCCATCAGAAGCAGATTCATGGAATGAGAAAACCGGAAAACCAGACAAAAACAGGGAACCAGTACAAAGGCGAGAATCCTGATCTGACGCATATCGGCCAGCGAAAGATCTCCCATTAACCAGAACATGATGTTGTGGAGTCGTGAATCCTGGGTCATGGACATGAGAAACATAATAATCGCACCGGCAAAGGCGTTTACCATGACACCGGAAAGAAGGAGGGAATCTTTAAATTTAGAATGGCCGCAGGTCATGAGCAGCAAAAGAAGGAGCGTGGCCATACTGCCGCAAAAAGCAGTCATACTGACTCCCGGAAACCGGGAAAACCCCATCATTATCCCGATGATGGCGCCGATGGCCGATCCCCCGGAAACACCTAGAATGTAAGGCTCGGCAAGCGGGTTCCGCAACAGGGCCTGGAACACCAGACCACCCAGAGAGAGCGTGGCACCCACCAGGGCAGCCAGTATAACCCTTGGGAAACGAATATTCCAGATAATCGACGCAGTTATTGGATCACTTCGGGAATCATCCATCAACGCCCACCAGACTGCCTTGAAACCACTTCCAGAAGAGCCGGTACTGACGCCGAGAAAACACACTGCCAAAAGCAGCAGCAGTAAAAAAAACGAAACAAACAAGATCCGTTTTGCAACAATAGGGACATCTTTCGGCACTATCTTCCCTCGGCAAATTCAGGGTGAATCAGTTGGAAAAGAAGTTCGAGTCCGTCCACCAGACGCGGTGTAGGCCGGTTGAAAAGATTGGAATCCACCAGATATATCTGCTGATTTTTAACAGCCGGCAGACTGGGCCAGCAATTCCATTCCGCCTTCATCCGTTCAAATCCGCCTTGTCTGGCCATGGAACAGATAATGATGATTTCAGGGGCCAGGGCCAAAACTTGTTCTTTGGAAAAACGGGGATAGGCGGCAGGGCCTTTGACAAGATTTCTGCCGCCGGCACGCCGAATTAATTCATCATTAAATGTGTTGGCACCCACCGAGACAATCGGTGATATCCCGATCTGAAAAAATACACCGGGGCGACGCACAACTTGTGCCGTCAGCGTTTTAATTTTCTGAATACGGGATACCATATCCCTAGTGACCCTTCGGGCAATTGTATCGGCGTTCAGTAAATGCCCGATTTCTAGAACCGTTTCAATCAACGTATCAAGATCTCGCGGGTCAACCGCATAAACCGGTATATCAAGTAATTCCAGTCGCCTGATAACTTCTATGGGGTTACCGTCCTTCACTGCAATACAAAGATCAGGCTTGAGGGACACAATTTTTTCAAGATCGAGATTTACATAAGATCCCACCTTTGGCAACACCGCCGCCTGTTTTGGATAATCACTGAATCGGGTTACCCCCTTTAAACGATCCCCCAACTCCAGAAAAAACAGGATCTCGGTAATACTGGGCGCCAGCGATATCACCCGCAAAGGCTTATCAGAGACAACAACCCGGCGTTTCAATTGATCGACAACGGTCTTTGCTGACGCCTGATCGGGCATGACGGCAATGACGATCGCAAACAAAAGCAGCAATAGCAGACCTGTGTGATGTTTCATTATGATAGTATAAAAAAATCTCTCATTTTTGAATGGACACAACTATTGGGGACCTTTAATGAATTGTCTGGCGGTCTTACGGAAAGCTGCAAATACGGGGATAATAAAAAGAATAAAACCGAACTTGAAATTATTCATCACTTAAAAGAACAGGAATAAAATGAAGGGAATAGACATCTCTATTCCCTTTTCAAATTTGGAAACAAAATAATATTTTATCGTTTGGAGAATTGATAGCGCGCCCTTGCGCCCTTTTGACCGTATTTTTTTCTTTCCTTAACCCTGGGATCACGTTTTACGAATCCGGCTTTTTTCAATGTCGTTCTCAAATCAGGATCAACCTGCAAAAGCGTCCGGGTAATACCATGCCGGATAGCACCTGCCTGCCCGATAATGCCGCCGCCGACAACCGTAATCCTTAAATCATAATTACCCGTAGAATTGGTCAGTTCAAGGGGCTGCATCATAATGGTCTTAGCGGAGTTCACCGAAAAATATTCTTCCACAGCCTTATTATTAATTGTAATTTCACCACTCCCGGGTTTCATCCAGGTTCTTGCAATGGCACTTTTTCGTCTGCCGGTTGCATAATAAACGTTTTCTGCTTCCATTTAATTCCTCTGTATTAAACGATTGGATAGTCTTTTTGTTACGCGATTTCAAGTACTTCTGGATTCTGGGCCCCGTGCGGATGTTGATCACCCGAATACACCTTCAGTTTTTTAAACAGCTCTCTTCCCAGTCTGTTCTTGGGAAGCATGCCTTTTACCGCAAATCTGACAAGGTCCTCTGGCCTTTTTTCCAGCAGTTTTTCAGCCGTGATGGTCTTCAGGCCGCCGATATAACCGCTGTGATGGTAATAACACTTCTGGGCCATCTTTTTCCCTGTGAGGATGATCTTTTCGGCATTAATAACGATAACCGAGTCTCCGGTATCAGCATGGGGAGTATATAAAGGATTATGCTTGCCTCTCAAACGAGAGGCTACGGAAGTTGCCAGCCTGCCCAGCACCATATCTTTTGCATCAAAGATACACCATTTGCCCGCATTGTCGGACTTCTTTGCACTATATGTATATTTTTTCACGTTTTCTCACTCCTATCATAAAAAAGAATCTGACTTTATTAAATAAAAAATCCGACTATGTCAAGCAAAAAAACATAAATTCATGTCTTATGCTGGTATTGGGTCAAGCGATTATATCTGATGTTTTGCGTTTTTCTATAACAAACAAATCACAATAATCAAATTACAAACGACTTCAGGCTGTTGATTATTATAATCTGCCTGTCATTTAATGCTTGCAATTTAGAGTTTTCGGTTTATCCAGACACCTGCTCACCTTTTTTGTCCGCGATAGCAACTTCTTTCCCGGATTTTTGATTCCGGGCAATGGTACAGTTAACATCTGCATTCAATTTACCCCCGGCTTCCACGACAAGATCTCGACAGGTAACCTTGCCGGAGCAGTCGCCGGTTGGCAGAATCATCAATTCTTCAGAGGCTACAATTTCACCATCAAATTTACCTCCGATGGTGATACGGGCGACCTCGGTAACTGCGTAAACAGCACCTTCCTGGGCGATAATAACCTCTTCGCACTTCAGCTTTCCCTTGATTGTGCCTTTTACAATCAATTTCCCCGGTGTTGTAAACGTACCTTCGGCTGACAAGCCCTTGTCCACGATAGAAATATTCTTTGCTTTTTTACCAACCATGGATCTCCTCAAACAGCAATGGAGCAACATTCCATAAAGTAATGTTCGCATCCTTTATGACAGATAAAAAGTAGTTTACACCTATTTGCTCTTGTAGCTTACAATAAAATTTAAAACTCGAAACTTGAAATTAAAAAAACAGATGTTTTTTAAAAAAATGTAAACCAAAAAATGAAAAATGCCCTAATTTTAACCATTATCTTTTTATACCGGCACCAGAATAATGCGTCTACTCTCCGTTTAGAAAAAAATCCTTTTCTAGAAACAGGTCACCTGTTTCGGAAAATACAAATACCGTGGCAAGGGTAAATTCCTTTGCCGGATATTGGCTCTTGGTTTCAAACACAATGTCCCTGAAATTGGAAATTGAAAACAACTGCCCCTTTTGCCAATTTACGGGTTGGCCCCCTTTATCAAGTTCAATCTCCGGAAGGGTCAGCCAGTTGAAACGGTCCATCTCGCCAGACTTTAATACCGCAATCGTCCGCCCGTTGATATGTTCAACCAGATGATCGGTAATTTTAATCCGGTATCCGATTCGTAGCGTTTGAAGGGAGGGTTCATAAGTCAGGGTAAAATTTTCAACATCAAGACACGACTGTACGGCCGCAATACCAACATCTTTATTAGGCCCGCTGCTTTCAATCGCCGGAGCTGTTTCTCCGCGCACCCGTTCGGAAATCCCGGTCTCTTCCAAGCGGTGATCAGCTTTGCCTGTTTCAGGAGAATCGGCCGGCATCGGTTTTTCTCCCCGGGCTTCACGCAGACCCTCAATCATAGATTCCACCGCCACCAGACGGGTCATATAGAGATCTCTGTCGTTTCTTAAAGAAACGAGCCTTGATGTCATCTCTGTAAGCGAATTTTTCAAATTTGCATTGGTGACGACAAACCGCCGGTTGGAATAGAAAAGAACCAAAGCCGCAACAAACATCGTGGCTGCCACAATCGCCAGGATGATGATCAATCCCTTAATACGGCCGATGGTAATCGTTTCTCCGTGCCCGCCGATCAGCAAGAGGCTCCAGTGCCGACTTTGTCTGCTCGACTTTAATGGTTTTTTCCGGCTTGCCATCCGCTCCTCTTTTTCTGCATATTCAGTTTGTTATCATATATCAGCATAAAAGTATCAAGAACCTGGAAGGTGCGGTATGATTTCCGCCAGTTTCCTGCAGGCTGTTATAAACGGGTTATACGGGTCGCCGGCATCCTTTTTCCCGCTGACCTGATAGGTATCGCCTACGATCAGGAACCGGCCGCCGATATTTTTGAAAAACAGCTTCCGTGTTCCGGCGGGCATTTGCCGGCCACCGGATTCAAGGGTCTGCTCAAACAGGGCAATATAAACATCCTTGTGCCTGTAAACGGCAATCTGATTCATTGCCACTGATATCGGAGATAAGGTGGCTTTAAACGCTCTATTTGTTTTTTCCCATTCATGCCACCAGGCCGAAACCAGGGAAAGGGCCGTAGGTTTATAAAGCGCCTTAAAATACAGCCAAGATCCGCTTTCAAGCCCCTGGTTCCAGTGAGTCAAAAAACCGGAAATTTTTTCTTTTTTTTTTTTAAACGTCTCAAGGTCCTGAAAAGACCGGTGCGCCACAATTATAACCGGCGTCCGATTTAGCGAAATATACTTTTCAACCCGCTCTATTGATGAATTTTCCAGTACAATACAGCCGTTTGAATTTCGGTCTTTCAAGGGTTTATCCGTCCCATGCATCCAGATCGAATAACCACTTCGGCCGGCCATGTCATCCATAAAATTGGGATAGTCCACCGGGAAAGCCCTTGTGCCGTAGACAGAAGCCAGGTCCTTTGCAGTAAACCGGTTTACGATAAAATAAACCCCCTCGGGCGTTTTTTTATCTCCGGAGCGTTCTTTCGGGCCGGCGACCTCACCGGTTGAGCATCTAAAACGCATTTTTTCCAGAATTGCATCGCCGTGGCTTTCATATACCATCAACTGCTGGGCTGTCTTGTCAACCAGCAGCGCATAATTCCCGTCATTCCCGAAAGGGAAAAATGCAAATACATCGGGTATGCCGTCATGTCTTTCTGAGACGATACCCTGGGCCGGGCATCCGCCACTACTGATATTCGAAACCAGAAAAATAACGGCCCAGAGATATACTATTTTTTTTAAAAATAAAAAATTCAACATTTTACGCTAATCAACTAAAATATTTTTTTCTGAAACGGCAGTCCAAGATGCTGATACGCCGTATGGGCCGCCTTTCTGCCCGAAGAGGTTCGCATAAGCAGACCAATCTTCAAAAGATAGGGTTCTACGACATCCACCAGCGTATCGGTTTCTTCCTGGAGCGTTGCGGCAATCGCTTCAATGCCCACGGGCCCGCCCTTGTAAAACCGGATAATCGTGTTCAGATACCGCCGGTCCAGGTTGCTCAACCCCTTTTCATCAACCCCCTCCAGGTCCAGGGCCGCATTGACGGTTTCACTGGTTATCCGTCCATCGGAACGGACCTGGGCATAGTCCCGGACCCTCTTTAAAAGGCGGTTTACGACTCTGGGGGTCCCCCGCGAACGCTTTGCCAGCTCCAGTGCCCCGCCATCGTCGATGACTATGTCAAGCAGGGCCGCCGATCTTTTGCTGATTTTCACAAGATCTTTCTCACTGTAAAAATCAAGACTCCGGAAAATGCCGAAACGATCCCGCAGCGGTGCCGATAAAAGCCCCACCCGAGTGGTTGCGCCTACCATGGTAAAATATTTCAGCCGATATCGATGACTGCGGGCATGCACGCCCTTGTCAAAAATAAAATCGACGGCAAAATCTTCCATGGCCGGATACAAAAATTCCTCAACTACCTTAGGTGTTCGATGAATCTCGTCTATAAACAGGACATCGCCCTCTTCAAGGTGGGTGAGGACGCCAAGCAGATCGCCCCCCTTTTCCAAAGCAGGCCCTGATGTTACCGTTAATTTGCCCCCCATTTCATTGGCAATAATATGGGCCAGTGTGGTCTTTCCCAGACCGGGCGGGCCATGGAACAGGACATGTTCCAGCGGTTCTTCCCGCAGCAGGGCAGCCTGGATAGCGATTCCCAGAGTTTCCACGACTTCTGCCTGGCCGATATAGTCCGACATTGTCTCCGGCCGCAGGGAACGGATTTCAGGCTCCTGATCCACCGGCAGGTTAGACCGGGTCAGGATACCCTCTGTATCTGATGAATATTTCAGGACATCATCGGTCATGAACGACCTTTACCCTCTCCGTTCTTCTCCCCGATAAACTTCTTCGAAAAGCGCTTCGGCGGTTGCAATCGCATGGTTACGCTGCATGGCTTCGGCAATCATCCGGCGAGCATCACCGGCCTTATGCCCCAACTGGGAAACCAGTACATCCAGAACCTGAGTCTGGATATCCGCCACCATGGGCTTTGCCTGGATTTCGGTTTTCTGAATCAGGGCGAATTTTCCCATTTTTCCTTCAAGAGTGGCAATAATTTTCTGGGCGGTACGACCACCGATACCATTGAGGCGTTTGAGCGTATCCACATCCCTGGATTCGATGGCACCGGCAATTTCCCGTACGGGAATATGCATGGCCTTGACCGCTTTCAATGGGCCGATGGCTTCCACCGAGATAAAGGATTGAAAAAAATCCTTCTCGACTTCAAGATTAAAACCGATCAGTACAGGCTTGGGCTGCCGATCCGTCTGGTAATAAAAAATATAAAGAGAAATTTCATCGCCTTCCTGCCGCGAATTCATGCTTTCCATCACCACTACAGGCAGAAGAATTTCATAACCAACCTGATTGACGAGCAAAAGTATCCGTTCCTCTTCCTTCTTTAAAAGCCGGCCCTCCAGATAACCGATCATGTGACAGCTCCATTTACAAAATTTTTACGAATCAAAGAAATAGCCGAAAAAACCAGTGCTGTTGAAAAGGCGTACGCCGTAAATAAAAAGCATCCGATATCAGGGGTTATTGCCTTATCGAAACATCATAAGTTACCATTCACGGTTGTCGGTATACAGCTCACAATCTGTCAACAAACACTGCAGCGATTGGCCTTGCGCATCATTGCAACACTTTCTCTTGTTCTGAACCCTGATTAAAATAAGAGCAGGATTACGATTACTATCCTACAGGGCATAGCGGTACATGCCGATCAAGGCCAGGGCCAGGGCATCCGAAGAATGAAAAGGCCGGATGGGTACTTCCCGGTTCAGTTCATGCCTGACCGCCTTTTCAAGCTGGGCCTTGCTTGCATTCCCGTTCCCGGTAAGGATTTGTTTGACCTCCCGGACCGATACTTCAACAACCGGAATCCGGTGCTCGCATCCGGCCAGCAGAATCACCCCGGTCACCTTTCCCAGCGTAATGCCCGACTTGGGATATTTTTCAAGGGAAAAAACATCCTCCACCACCATAAGATCTGGATTTTCAGTAGTGAGCGTATGGGAAAGTTTAGTATAAATCAGATGGAGGCGCTGGGGAAGTGAAATTTTCTTTGACGTATTGATACTGCCAAAGGAATAGCCGTCGACCTTGATTCCATGTCCCCTGACAACGGCAACCCCGGTTGCCGCCAGTCCCGGGTCAATGCCGATTATTCTGGCCATTACTGCTAAATCCTAAAGCCCTTTCAGCTTTTTTTTCGCAATCTGGGCTTCTTTTGATTCGGGAAATTTTTTAATTAATTCCTGCAAAAGCAGACGGGCATTGGCCTTGTCTTTGAGATTATCAAAACTAAAGCCCTGCTTCAAAAGTGCGGCGGCCACTTTGTTGCCGCCGGCATATTTTTCAATAACCTTCTGATATTCCAGAATTGCTTTCTCATACCATTTTTCCCGGTAATAAATTTCACCGATCCAGAACTGGGCGTTATCGGCATGGTTTGACTTTGGATACCGTTTGATCAGGGCGCTGAATCCCGCCAGGGCCGCATCAAAATCACCCGCGTCAAACTTTTGCTTGGCCAGCTGATATCTTTCGTCCTCGGAAAGCGTATGCTGCACCGGCGTTGCGGTTGACTCAACTGCCGCTGCCCTGGTTTTTTCCAGATTTAAATATTGCTCCAACTGGGCGATCCGCTGTTCTCCGTCAGAAACAGATGCCTGTAACTGCCGCATCAAGGTTTCATATTTCCGATACGTGTCCTGGTTTGTCGTGCCCTCTTTTTTTAAAATATATTGGATTTCATCCAGCCTGCCTTGTAATTTGCGAATCTCAACCCCGATCTCCTCAATACTGGCGGTTGTTTCAGCCGACCGATTTTTAATTTTCTGTTCAACCGATTCTCTGACCTGAAGACGATCTGTTATTGAGGCTTCCAGAGTGGACTGCTTTTCCCCCAGATCAGCACTGTGTCTGTCCATGGAACGTATACGACGTTCCATGGACATCAGCCGGTTGTTCAGCAGATTGACATCATCTTGAAAAGCACACCCGGAAAATAAAAGAATCATGCAAAATGTCATTAAGAAAGCGGGTTTCATTATAGCCATCCTTTAAATGATAATAATGCAGATCACCAAAAGATTACCCGCCGATAAGGCGGGCAATCAAAAAATACTTTGTGCGAGATCGTTCTATTTGGCGTTGTTCTCTGCTTCCAAGCAATAGTGAAGGTGCCGCATCCCATGAAACAGCCGGCCCTTTTAATCCACTACAAAATGAGCCCGCCGATTCTTGGCCCAGGCTTCCTCAAAATTCCCGGTATCCACGGGATGTTCTTCACCGTAACTGATGGTCATCAGACGACCGGCAGCGATACCCACATTCACCAGATATCCTTTGACGATCTCGGCCCGTTTGTCCCCCAGGGCCAGGTTATATGCATTGGTGCCTCTTTCATCACAATGTCCCTCGATCGTCACCGATGCATCGGAATTGATACGCAACCATTGGGCCTTGCCCATCAGGATATCCTGGGCAGCCCCTGAAAGCACGTAGCTATCGAATTCAAAATAGATATCTTCGTTCACAAACATGTTCCTAGCCACCATTGCCTCGCTTTGTTCAGCTTCGGCAGCTTCCGCAGCGGCTGTCTTAAGCTGTTCTTCCTCAAGGGCTTTTTGCCTGGCCAGCTCCTCCTGATTCGCTTTTTCTGCAGCCAGTATGGCTGCAGCATCATCCTGTGCCGATTCCGGCTGTACCTGCGGCTGCTGCGGCTGCTGGGTCAACGTCGGCTCCGACTGAACTGTCTTTTTCGCACATGAAGTAAAAAAAAGTAACCCCGGTACAACAAGCAACAAAGCTAAGCATATCATTATTCTTTTCCGCATTTTTCCTCCTTCCAAAAATAAGCATTCAATTGTTGGGAATAATAGATGACCATTGCGGGTTGCTCTGTTCCCCCTGCAAAGTCAGCAAACGCCTTTGATCTGTTCCGTATGACGTCATGACATAAATCCTGGACAATCCCTCCCGTGTCGAGCTGAATGCAATCATGCTTGCATCCGGGGACCAGGTTGGGCCCTCATTGTTTCCCGCATCATGGGTGAGTTGCATCAATCCGCGGCCATCTATATCAATCACCCTGATATTGATATGGCCGTTTTCCATTGCCGAATACACGATTTTATCTCCTGCCGGTGACCAGCTTGGCTGGGTATTGTAGCGACCCTCAAAGGTCAGCCGAGTCACCTCGCCGGTTTCCAGATGTTTAATGTATATCTGAGGGGTGCCCCCTCGCTCGGAAACAAACGCTATCTGTTTCCCATCCGGAGAAAACGACGGAGAGACGTCAATGCCACGGCTATTAGTTAGTCTTTTAATAATTTTACCTGTTCCGGTCAACAGGTAAATTTCCTGATCACCGGAAAAAGAGAGGGTGGCAGCCAGAGAAAACTGGCCGGGAACCCATGCGGGAGTCGCATTGATACCTTTTTTGGCGACAATGGCGCCCCGCTTTTGTCTTAAATTCCGTATGAAAAGATCAGGCTTCCCGTTTATAAATGAAGTATACGCAATCCATTTATTATCCGATGACCAGGCCGGTGACAGGGTGATATGTTTTGTTCTGGTCATTTGTTCAGGATGATAACCGTCAAACTCACAGGCGTAAATTTCCTTATTGCCGGTTCCTGTGGACACAAAGGCGATTTTGCTGTTAAACAGCCCGCGCGTACCGGTGAGGTGAAAAATAACTTCGCTGCAGAAACGATGAAGTATTTGCCGCTGGTCACTTTTATCCGCTTTATATCTCTTGCCGACCAGCAGTTTTTCTTTTATCGTATCAAACAGACGCAGCTCTATCTCAAGCTGATTCCCATTCATTAAATAAGCCCCGGTAATCAAGAGCTCCGAACCGATTACAGTCCAGTGTTTAAAATTTATTTCCGGCATCTTAACGGCCAGCCCCCCCGGATTTATCAAAAATGCCCCCCGGTCCAGCATCTTGAAATAACCTGTAAATTCAAGGGCATCGGAGAGCATGTCAGCGGCCTGCCGGGCCATCTGGGCATCCATAGAATTTTTCGACAAATTTTTGAACACCGGGATGGCAATGGGGACTTTACGCAAAAAGGGGTTGCTGATATTGATATAAGTGTAATCTGCCAGGCCGACCCCGGACATACTAAAAAATAAAATAAAGGTCCCGGTTAAACAGATGATTTTTTTTTGAAATCCGGTAATCACGATATTCCTCATTATTGTTTTATCTTATATGCCTTATCAGGATCTTTGATTTTATTTACCCCACAGGCATGGCCTTTATTGTGTAAAAAGGAACCTTAATTGATCCCTGCCGGTGTAAATTCCAGCCCCATTTCCACATAGGGCCGCCTGACCCCTTCGGGATGCGGCTTGACGGGATTGGATTTCTGAATCGCATTATAGGTTGACTCATCAAGGTAATTATTGCCTGATCGATCCGTAAAAAAAATGTCTCTAATCTCACCATTGGGCATTATTTTAAATGCTATGCTGACTTTCAAATTATCGCGCCCTCCGGCCAGCTGGTCGGAAAAAGCCCAGTTTTTCTGAATCTGGAAGGCAATTTCAACCCGGTAGATATCGATCAGTTCAAGAATCTGCCCGGTACTCAAGTCCGAATTTTGCCCGGCCGATGATCCGCTTTGTCCGGTGGTCCCCCTGACTGATTTTGCCTTACGGCCCACAGGCATATCCGCATCACCGACCTTTTGTCTTAATTTATCGATTGCTGTCTTTAGTGGATCGGGTTTGGATTTAGCGATATCCTTTTTAATTCGCCGGATAGCACTTTTCAACACCTTTGTCCGTTTGAATGTCTTTTTTTTAAGTGACCGTTTCAACTTTTTGGGAATATTTTTTTTTAAAACCGCTTTTTCGGACTCTTTCTTAATACTTACAACCGGTTCCGGGACATCCTCGGCCTTCGGTTCCGATTTGATCTCGGTTTGCTCTTTTTCCACAGCCACCGGCGGTTCAGGTTCAACAACGGCCGGCTTGACCGGTTGCGTTATCGCTTCCGGTGTTGAAAAGTTTACCATAGTAACGTCAATTACAGAAGGAATAAATTTTTTTTGAGGTTTCAGTGTCGGTCCATAAATTAAAATTCCGAAAAAAAGCACATGGAATAAAATCGAAACCGCATAGATCAAAACAAAGGTTCGAGTATTTTTTTGTGCTCCGAAATTTGCGGTTGCCCGTGCCTCAACAGATTTCTTCATTAAGTTACTGCTTTTTACCCGATGTCTTTTCATCTTCCTGCAAAGGCACGGTGATCATGCCCAGTTTTTCGACTCCGGCATCCTTTATCTCGGCCATAATTCCGACCACCATTCCGTAAGATACTGTTTTATCGGCACGAAAATAAACCTGACGGTCCTTGGCACTTTTTAGTATCCGGATCAGCTTTTCCTGAAGGAAATCAGGCTCGACTTGAATATCGTTGATGAACACTTGGTTTTGATCATTCACCGTGACAACAAGATGCTCTTTTTCCGAAGAAAGCGGCTGGATGGAAGCCTCGGGCAGATCAACGTTTACCCCCTGCACCATCATGGGCGCCGTCACCATAAAAATAATTAAAAGAACAAGCATCACATCCACAAACGGTGTGACGTTTATGTCAGACATCAAATTTCCCTGGTTTCCTCCGATGGTCATTGACCGTTCCCCTTTGAACTTAGGATGTCCCGCTCAATAATGTTCAAAAAATCTGCAGAAAAACTTTGAAGCTCAGACTCAATAACCCGAATTTTCTGCATAAAATAATTAAATGCAATGACTGCCGGTATGGCGACCGCCAATCCCGCCGCAGTGGCAATCAGCGCCTCTGAAATACCCGGTGCCACCACCGCAAGACTGGCAGATCCTCTCTGGCCGATACCATGGAAAGAATTCATAATGCCCCAAACCGTTCCGAACAAACCGATAAACGGGGTGGTATTCCCGGTTGTGGCCAGAAACGGCACCATTTGCATCATGCGCATGGTTTCGGTATTCGTAGCCCTGCGCAAGGCTCTGTTAAGGTTATCCGACCCTGCAAACTTGGCACTCAGCGGCAGACTCTCTTTTTCCTTGGCCCCAATCTCTTTGCCGGTCAGAGAAACGCCCGACCTGCTGAGTTTTTTCAACTCAAGATAGCCGATCCTGAAAACCCGGGCAATAGGGCTGCCGTGCAACTGCTTGGCCCGGGCAAACGCATCTGAAAGATCCCGGCTTTTCCAGAAAAAATCAGTAAAAAGTGCAGACTCTCTAAAAGCCCTTCGTATATAGAGGTGTTTAATTAAAATTATAGCCCAGGATGTGATGGAAAAAAAAAGCAGCAAAAAAAGCACCAACTGCACCATCAAACCGGCGTTACTAACCATCTGAATGATATCTATCTGTCCGGAAATCATAAATCCGCTCCGCTTTACCTATGTGTCTGACAATAGCAAAAAGATCCGTTTAAAAAAAATTACTTCGATTTCATAACCGCACATCAGGAAAAGCCGATTGGTTTAATATATCAATATGATTGATAACATATATAAAAATAACCGACATCCTTCATGAAATTCGAAACTGAAAAATTCGAAATTAAAAAAACCAAAGCATGTAAATATATTGCCCAATTTCTAATTTCGGCATCTTGAATTCAACAAAAAACAGATGCCTTTTAAAAAAAAGGGTAAACCGGTAAATGAAAGATGCCAGATAACCCGATAAAAACCCAACTGAACAAAAGAAGATAATATAGATACGTTACTTGTGTCAAGGGGGTTTTGGGCAACAAAAAATTCAGGATTACGATATCATTAGAATGTACGACCCTAAAAAACAACGGCCTCCTGCGAGATAAAAAATAGTGTCCAGCACTCAATTATTTGATATTATAATTAATTTAGAAGCACATAAATGGTCCTTCAATAATTACATTGACAGATCGAACTTTTATGAATAGGTATTCTTTTTACCTAAAAACACCGCTTAAACAGGTCGCAACGGCATCCGGAAAGCGGCGCAGCGCTTTGCAAACATAAGATGACAATTTTTATAATAAAACCTGCCACTTAGGTTTGCCATGACTTTTATTCTATCCATAATGAACTCCGGAGGAACTTATGAACTGGTTTACTCAAACCCTTGGATCGTCCATCGGCAAAAAGCTGCTGATGGCACTGACCGGCTTATGCTTTATCGGCTTTTTAACCGTGCATCTGGCCGGGAACCTCACCGTTTACAAAAGTGCGGATACCTTTAACTCCTATTCCGAACATCTGCACGCATTAGGCCCCCTGATTACCCTGGCTGAATGGGGTCTGCTGGCCATGGCGCTCATCCATGTGCTGACCGGCGTGATCCTTTTTTATCAGAATGTCAGTTCCCGCCCGATTCGCTATAAGGTCAGCAAACGCGCCGGCGGCCGTACCATCGGATCCGCCACAATGCCCTATACCGGCTTTTTGGTGCTTGCGTTTGTTATTTTCCACTTGATGAATTTTCACTTTGTGGATAAAACCGATACCACCATTTTTCAAATTGTATCCCATGCGTTTGGGGACCCGATTTACACGGGTGTCTACATTGCAGCCATGATTGTGGTCGCAGTTCATGTCAGTCACGGATTCTGGAGCGCCTTTCAAACCCTTGGCACCAACCATCCCAAATACACGCCCTTTATCATGGGATTCGGAATTGCCGTCAGCGT